>NZ_CAKJTP010000001.1:0-24470 GCF_917627335.1 Protofrankia sp. CiT1
CCTCTGCCCCGCACACACAGGTCCTGCCCATACCGCGGGCGACCACGGCGGCGTGTGAAGTCTTTCCACCGCGCGATGTCAGCACACCCTGCGCGGCGATCATGCCGTCCAGGTCGTCGGGGGTGGTCTCCCGGCGCACCAGAATCACCGGTGTCCCGGCGGCCGCGAGCTCCACGGCCCGGTGCGAATCGAAGACGACCTGACCGACGGCCGCGCCGGGCGAGGCGTTCATGCCCTGGGCGATTTTCTCGACCGATCCGGCCAGCCCGAAGCGGGGGAACATCAGCTGGGCGAGCTGGGCGCCGGTGACCCGGGTCACCGCCTCGTCCATGCTGATCAGGCCCTGGTCCACAAGCTGGGTCGCGATCCGGAAGGCGGCGCCCGCGGTACGCTTGCCCACCCTTGTCTGCAACATCCACAGCTTGTTGCGCTCGACGGTGAACTCGATGTCGCACAGGTCCCGGTAGTGCTGTTCCAGGGTCGTCATTATCGCGAGCAGCTGCGCGTAGGCCGGTGGGTCGATGGACGCCAACGCCGTGAGCGGCAGGGTGTTGCGAATGCCCGCGACGACGTCCTCGCCCTGGGCATTCTGTAGGTAGTCGCCGTAGCTGCCCTGTTCACCGTTGCCCGGATCCCGGGTGAAAGCCACCCCGGTACCCGAGTCCATGCCCAGGTTGCCGAACACCATGGCAACAATGTTGACCGCGGTGCCGAGATCCGCCGGAATACGCTCCTGCCGGCGGTAGAGCCGGGCGCGCCCGCCGTTCCAGGAGTCGAAGACCGCGCGGATGGCGGAATCCAGCTGTTCCCGGGGATCCTGCGGGAAGTCCCGGCCGGTCTGGTCCCGAATTATCGTCTTGAAGGTCTCGGCCAGTCCCCGCAGGTCGGTTTCGTCGAGATCGAGATCGCTGGTGGTCGCCCGTGCCTTCTTCGCCGCGTCCAGGGCCTGGTCAAACAGCTCGCCATCCACGCCGAGGACCGTCTGGCCGAACATCGCCAGCAGGCGACGGTAGGAGTCCCAGGCGAAACGCTGCGAACCCGACTGCTTGGCGAGGCCCGCGACCGAGGCGTCCGACAGCCCGATGTTGAGAACGGTGTCCATCATCCCCGGCATCGAGAACTTCGCGCCTGACCGCACCGACACCAGCAACGGGTCGTCCGCCTGCCCCAGGCTCTTTCCCATCGCCTGTTCGAGGGAATGCAGATGCGCACTCACCTCGTCACGCAACGCATCGGGCTCTCTGCCATGCGCAAGATATTCGCGACACGCCTCGGTCGTGATCGTGAAACCGGGCGGGACGGGAAGGCCCATCTTCGTCATCTCGGCAAGATTGGCTCCCTTGCCACCAAGAAGATCCTTCAGCTCCTTGTTTCCCTGGTGGAAGTCGTACACGTAGATGACCATGGCTGCCCTCTCGTCTCCCGCCCCACGAACGTCCCCGCGGACCGCCGCCAAATCGACCGTGGCACGCCGCCCCGGCCCGCGTCAGGCCGCCGAAGGATCCGCGGCAGCCATCCCGACTTGTCGCCCAGTGGTTCGTCCGGTTGGCCCTGTAGTGGCACAGGAGGTTACCGCCCTACGCCGTCACAAGAGATGTTTAGCGAAACACTTCATCCAGTCGATATATTACTGTCAGCAACAAGAATATTACCGACTTGTCACTATAAAATGGTCCAAATATCATGAATACCGAATATCCGGTTGACAGCGGAGCGCGGAACGGGACTCGTCCGGACGCCGGGCCTCGCCGGCCGGGAAGCTGTCGGGTATGACACTTACGATCATGAAGCGCGCTGACATACTCGGGCCAACAGGCACGAAGAGGAGGAGGAAGACACCGTGCAGGGTCGCCGGGTTCTCGGGCTCGCGCTTGCCGGGCTGCTCGCGCTCGGCGTCGTCGCGCTGATCGTCGTCCCGCGGATCCGGTCCGGCCCCAGCGCGGGCACGACCAAGGTCCGCGCGTTGATCTCATCCGAGAAACAGTCCTACTTCGCCGACCCGGAGGTGGTGGCCGCTCTCGCGCGGGCCGGCTACAGACTTGAGATCACTTCCGCTGGATCGCGCGAGATCGCCACCACCCGCGATCTGTCCGGCTTCGACCTGGCGTTCCCGGCGGATGCGCCACAGGCGGACCGCATCAGGCACGATCGAAAGATCAACGCATCCTACGTACCCTTCTTCACGCCGATGGCAATAGCCACCTTCGCCCCGATCGCGACGCTCCTGACCGCGGCGGATGTCAGTAGCCGAGAGGGCGACCACAACCTGTTCGACATGCGTAAGTACCTCGATCTGGTGGCGAACGGCACCCGCTGGTCGCAACTGCCCGCAAACAGCGTCTACCGGACCGAGAAGTCCATTCTCATCAGCTCGACGGATGTACGGACGTCGAACTCGGCAGCCCTTTATCTGGCGATCGCCTCCTATGTCAGCAACGGTGGGAACATCGTCACCGACACCGGGACGGCCGACCGTATGACAGATCGGCTCGCGCCCCTGTTCCTCAAACAGGGCTACCTGGATGCGTCGTCCCAGGAGCCGTTCGACGACTTCCTGACCATCGGTATGGGCAAGACGCCGATGGTCATGATTTATGAGGCCCAGTTCAGAGCCCACCTGCTCGCCAAGGACGGCTCGCTGAGCGGTGACATGGTACTGATGTACCCGAATCCGACCATCTATGCCAAACATACCGTCGTCCCGCTCACTCCTGCCGGCGACGCGGTCGGGCGTCTGCTGACAACCGACCCGGAGCTCCAGCGTCTCGCTGTCCGGCATGGGTTCCGCACCGCGGACGTCGGCTATGGCCGGCAGTACGCCACCGAACGCGGCGCCAGCCCGCCACCGCAGCTGGTCAATATCGTCGAACCACCGAGCGCGGAGATATCCGAACGGATGATCGGTCAAATCGAGATGAAGTACCGGAAAGGGCCGGGTTGATGACCCTCCCACCACCCACCCTGCCGCCGGCCGCGGGCGACCCCGGCGCGCAGCTGGTCCTGGTGCCGCCCGCGCCGGTCGCGCCGGTCGCCCCGGAGCAGGCCGGACCCGCCGTCCCGATCAGCCCGGAGGCGGCTTCGCGGCTGGCTGGCCAGGCGGTGGCCTTCGCCGACGCGCTGGTCGGCATCGACCCGGCCTCGCCCGCCTTCACGGCCAAGGTCGCCGCCGTGCACCGGATGGGCGAGAAAGAGATCCGTGCCTCAGCCGCGGTGTCCAACCGGCTGCTGGACAAACCGACGCGGGCGATGAGTTCCGGTGCCTTCGACGCGACGTCGTCGGTGTCGACCTCTCTGGTTGAGCTGCGCAGGGTGGTCGGCGACCTCGACCCGTCCACGGTGAATCTGCTGGGCCCGAAAAAGCTGCTCGGCATGATCCCGTTCGGGAACCGCCTGCGGGACTACTTCGCCTCCTACCAGTCCTCGCAGGCGCAGCTGGACGCCATCCTGCATGCGCTACAGAACGGGCAGGAGGAGTTACGGCGAGACAATGCCGCGATCGAGCAGGAGAAGCACAACCTGTGGGCCACCATGGGCAGGCTGCGCGAGTACACCCAGCTCGCCTCGAGCCTCGACGCCGAGCTCGTCACCCGGATAGACCGGATCGAGGCCGGCGACCCGGAGCGGGCACGGATGCTCCGCGAGGACGTCCTGTTCTACGTTCGCCAGAAACACCAGGACCTGCTCACCCAGCTCGCGGTCAGCGCACAGGGGTACCTGGCCCTGGAAATGATCAGACGCAACAACCTCGAGCTGATCAAAGGTGTGGACCGGGCAAGCACCACGACCGTCGCGGCCCTGCGGACGGCGGTGCTCGTCGCGCAGGCCCTGGCCAACCAGAAACTGGTGCTCGACCAGATCACCGCGTTGAACGAGACCACCGAGCGCATCATCGTCGGTACCTCGGAGCTGCTGCGGCGGCAGACGGTGGAGATCCACGGGCAGGCGGCCTCCTCGACAGTGTCGGTGCAGGCTCTCCAGCAGGCGTTCGCCAACATCTACGCCACGATCGACACGATCGACGGCTACAAGGCCGCTGCCCTGGAGACCATGCGCACGACGGTGTCGGCCCTGTCCGAAGAAGTAGGGAAAGCCACCGCGTACCTGGACCGGGCCGCCGCGGCCGCTCCGGCCGAGATCGTCCCGGTAACGGCCGGGGAACTGGAGATCTCTGGCGGCGGGCCGTGACCGGACGCCGCGTCTCCTGCTGCCGGGCGCGCGCTGCCGCTCTGCTCGCCAGCTGCGCGGGCGCGGTGGCCATGGTGGTCATGACCGCCTGCGGCTCCACCCCCGCCACGCGGCCGGGAGCCAGCCCGGGACAGAGCGCCAGCCCGGGTAAACCGGGCGTGCTGCGGGTGCTCGCCGGCTCGGAACTCGCCGACATCGAACCCCTGCTCGGCGACTTGCGCGCGGCTACCGGCATCACGGTGAAACCGGTCTACGCCGGAACGCTCGACGCCACCGACAGGATCATCAAACATACCGCGGACGTGGACGCGGCCTGGCTGTCCTCTGACCGCTACCTGCGCCTGCTGCCCGGTGGCGCGACAGCGGCCAGCGCGCGCACGCCAACCATGACATCACCGGTGGTCCTGGGCGTCCGGACCTCGCTCGCCACCCGGTTCGGCTGGACGGGGACCGCCAGCGTCACCTGGGCGGATGTCGCCGCGAAGGTCGCCACCGGCGAGCTGACGTACGCCATGACGAATCCGGCGGCGTCCAACTCCGGCTTCAGCGCGCTGGTCGGCGTCGCGGCCGCGCTCGCCGGGAAGTCAGACGCGCTCCAGGCATCCGACATCCGCACCGACGCGCTGACGTCGTTCTTCTCCGGACAGACGCTCACCTCAGGCAGCTCCGGCTGGCTTGCGGACGCCTTCGTCAATCGTCCCCAGGATGCCGACGGGATAATAAACTACGAGTCGGTGCTGCTGTCTCTGCAACGTTCGGGTCGGCTGCGCGAACCGCTCACGATCATTTATCCGAAAGACGGCATCATCACAGCCGACTACCCCATGCTGCTGCTCGACCCGGCTCGGCAGGACGCATACAACCGGGTGGTGAACTGGTTACGCAGCCCAGCCGTCCAGCAGCGGCTACAGGCCGACACCAATCGCCGGCCAGCTGTCCCGGGCGTCGCGCTCGACCCGCGGTTCACCGCGACCGCGCTGGCCGAACTGCCCTTCCCCGCCACCCAGGCGGTCGCCGACGAGCTGCTCACCTCCTATTTCGATCATTTTCGCCGGCCATCACACGCGATCTTCGTACTGGACGTGTCCGGCTCCATGGCCGGCCAGCGGCTGGCCGACCTGACATCCGCGCTGACGGGGCTCGCCGGTGCCGATACGTCCTTGTCCGGCCGGTTCACCCGGTTCCGTGGCCGGGAAAAGGTTACGCTTGTGACCTTCAACGGCGCGGTCGTCGGGGCACGCGACTTCACCGTGACAGCCACCGAGGCGTCCTCACCCGATCTGGCCGCGATCCGCTCGTATGTCGCCAGCCTGCACGCCGAGGGGGGAACGGCCATCTACTCCGCGCTCGCGGATGCGTACCGCCGGGCGGCCGACTCGATCGCCAGGGAGCCCGGCTACCTGACATCGATCGTCCTGATGACGGATGGCGAGAACAACGCCGGTCTGTCAGCCAGCCAGTTTCGCGCCAGCTACCGGGGCCTGCCCCCGGCCGCGCAGGCTGTCCGCACGTTCTGCGTCATTTTCGGCGAAGCCCGTCCGGACGATCTTCGCTCGATCGCCACCGATACCGGTGGCGCGGCCTTCGACGCGCGGGCGTCCTCGCTGGCCGACGTGTTCAAGGACATCCGTGGCTACCAGTGACGCCGGGCCCAGTATGCCCGCCGGTGGGCCCGTTCCCGGTCGGAGCTGCTGGTGGTGATGCCGCTCCGGCTACCGCGGCCGGCCCCACCACCGGCGCCGCCTGCCCGTGGGCGCCGGGAGAAGGCGCTGGCCTGGATGGGATCGCTGAAGAACATCGCCGGCTGCACCGGTGCGCTCGGCGGGCTTGGGCTGACCGCCGCCGGTGTGGTCGGGTCACCGCAGTGGCCGCTGGTCGTTGCCGCGCTGTACGCGGTCGGCGCGCTGGTCGCGCCGGCCCGTCGCCTGGTGCCCGCGAGTACCCAGCCGAGCGCCGCCGAACTGCGCACGGTCGTCGACGCCCAGCTGCGGGCCCTGGCTGGACAGGCGCCGGCCGAGGTCACCGCTGCCGCGGACCGGGTCGCCGCCGCGCTGCGCGAGGTACTCGACCGCCCGCACCTGTTGCGGGCCGGTTCGCCCGAGACGTTCGTGGTCGTGCGGACCATCGCCGACTACCTGCCGACCGCGCTGGAGGTCTACCTCGGTCTGCCCGCGCAGTACGCCGAGACACACCGGTTGGACGACGGGCGCACACCGCGCCAGGTCGTCATCGACCAGCTCGGTCTGCTGGAAGCGGGCATCCGTGACGTCACCGAGGCAGCCGCGGCCGGGGACACCGCGCAACTGCTGTCGCACGGCCGTTTCCTGGCCGACCGGTTCGGGTCGAGCGACCTCGAGCTGCCGGCCCGGTCACCGCAGCCACCGGTGTGACAGCTGCCGTGCGGGCGGCTCGCGGTCCGGCCGGCGGCACGTACACCGCTGGTGGGATGCAAACACGGCCGTCGGCTGCCCCCGGCGACACATCATCCCCGGGGAGCGAGCGCCGCGGCATCAACCGGCATCAAGCGGCTCAAGCGGCATCAATGTCAACCTGTCAGCAGGGGCCGAGGCGGGTGTTGAGATAGGACACCGCCTGGTCCATGGCCACGCGCTCCTGCGCCATCGTGTCCCGCTCCCGGATCGTGACGGCGCGGTCCGCCAGTGAGTCGAAGTCGACCGTGAGACAGAACGGCGTGCCGATCTCGTCCTGCCGGCGGTACCGGCGCCCGATCGCGCCGGCATCGTCGAAATCGACGTTCCAGTGCGTACGCAGCTCGGCGGCAAGGTCGCGGGCGACCGGCGACAGATCAGCGTTGCGCGACAGCGGGAGTACCGCCGCCTTGACCGGGGCGAGCCGGCGGTCCAGGCGGAGCACGACCCGGCGGTCCACCCCGCCCTTGGTGTTGGGCGCGGTGTCCTCGGCGTAGGCGTCCAGCAGGAACACCAGGGTGGCACGGTCCACCCCGGCCGCGGGCTCTATCACATACGGGGTGTACCGGACGCCGGTGGCCTGCTCGAAATAGGTCAGATCCGCGCCGGACGCCTTCGCGTGCACGGTCAGGTCATAGTCCGTGCGGTTCGCGATGCCCTCCAGCTCACCCCATTCCAGCCCGGCGAAGTTGAACCGGTACTCGATGTCGACGGTCCGCTTCGAGTAGTGGGAGAGCTTCTCCTTCGAGTGCTCGAAACGGCGCAGATTCTCGTCCCGGACGCCCAGGTCTCGGTACCATTTCATCCGCTCGTCGATCCAGTAGTCGTGCCAGGTCTCGTCCTCGCCCGGCGGGACGAAGAACTCCATCTCCATCTGTTCGAACTCCCGGGTCCGGAAGATGAAGTTTCCCGGGGTGATCTCGTTGCGGAAGGACTTGCCGATCTGACCGATGCCGAACGGCGGCTTGCGCCTGGCGGCCGCCTGCACGTTCGCGTAGTTGATGAAAATGCCCTGGGCTGTCTCCGGCCGGAGGTACGCCAGGCCCGACTCATCCTCGACCGGCCCCAGGTAGGTCTTGAGCAGGCCGTTGAACATCCGCGGCTCGGTGAACGTGCCACGCGCGCCGCAGCTGGGGCAGGCGACCTCGGTGAGCGCGGCCGGCGGCCGGCCGTGCCTGGCCTCGAACGCTTCCTGGAGATGGTCGGCACGGAACCGCTTGTGGCAGGTGAGGCACTCGGTCAGCGGGTCGACGAAGACCTGCACGTGCCCGCTGGTCTCCCAGACCTCGCGTGCGAGGATCACACACGAGTCGAGGCCGACCACGTCCTCGCGGCCCTGGACCATCGCCTTCCACCAGGCGCGCTTGACATTGTTCTTCAGCTCCACCCCGAGCGGGCCGTAGTCCCACGACGCCCGCAGGCCACCGTAGATCTCGCTCGAGGGGAAGACCAGCCCACGGCGCTTGCACAGACTGACGATGGTGTCCATACGGTCGGACGCACTGGCCACGTGGGCACTCCCTTCCTATCACCCAGCATCATCGGTGACGCTGGGCGGTCGCATCCTGCGTACACCCGCGCCAGGTGGGGATCAGGCGGGCAGGTACCGATCAGGCAGACAGGTGCCCAGCGTACGGGCCGCGGGCCGAGCTGAAGCAGAGAGGTCAGGCAAGATCCGATGCCCGGCGCACAGCGCCCGCGACGCCGTCATGGGCGAGCAGTACCTCGAACGCGCCCGGCTCATCGACGGCGTAGACCATCAACGGCGTCAGCTCCAACCGGACAGCGAACGCCGACACCGCCCGGCGCCAGGCGCCTGCCCCGTCCCACTCGGATGTGATCACCCACAGCCCGCAATCGTCCACGGCACGGCCCAGCCGGGCCCAGCGATAGCCACGCTCACCGGCGAGAGCGGCCAGGACCCGTTCCGCACGCTCGCGGAAGGCCTCGGCCTCGCCAACCGGAACCCGCAGCCGCATGACAGCAAGCACCGCACGGTTCTATCAGTTCGCGTCCGTCCGGCCGCGGGCCGCCCGCCAGACCGCCGCCCGCCAGAGATGTCACGGCACCACCGAGCGGGCTCCCGACGGATGGCCCACGACCCCGCCGTACCGGCGGTCCCGTTTGGCGAAATCCTCGCAGGCTGCCCACAGGTCGCGACGGTCGAAGTCAGGCCACAGCCGCTCGACGAACAGGAACTCCGCGTAGGCTGCCTGCCAGAGCAGGAAGTTACTCAGCCGCTGCTCCCCCGACGTACGGATCAGCAGGTCGACATCGGGCATCTCCGGCTCGTCGAGATAGCGGGCGACGGTGTTCTCGTCGATGCGGTCCGCCCGCAGCCGGCCGTCACGGACATCGCGGGCGATGGCGGCCGCGGCATCGGCGAGCTCAGCGCGCCCGCCGTAGTTCACGCACATCGCCAGCGTAAGACGGTCATTACCGCGGGTGCGCTCCTCGGCCGCCTCCAGCCGCCGGATGACGTTGCCCCACAGGCGGGGCCGCCGGCCGGCCCACCGGACCCGTACTCCCAGGGAGTCCATGTCGTCGATGCGCCTGCCGAACACCCCGTCGGTAAAGCGCATCAGGAAGGCGACCTCGTCCGGCGAACGCTTCCAGTTCTCCGTGGAGAAGGCGTACACCGACAGCCACCGGACTCCCAGCTCGATCGCGCCCTCCACGCAGTCGAAGAGGGCCTCCTCACCGGCCTCGTGGCCCTTCGTACGCGGCAGGCCACGCATTTTCGCCCAGCGGCCGTTGCCATCCATGACGATGGCAACATGCCGCGGGATCAACGCGGAAGGAATCTCCGGCCGGCATGCGCCGGAAGGATGCGGGTGCGGCTCACGGAACCGTCCGGCTCTCCCGTTACGTCGATTCACCGGACACCTCCCTTCTACCGCCAGCCAACGGTAGCGCGATCATTGTCCCTCCCGCGCCCACAAACATCATCGACGCATCTTCGTCGAGTGCGCCACCCACGACACGCCCAGCCCGGTTCACACCCGCTCCAGGTGGGGCAGCGCGCGTAAGCCGTACTCGAGATGCCACTGCAGGTAGGCCGCGACGCAGCCACCAGCCTCACGCCGGGTGCGGACCTCGCTCGCGTCGGCGGCGGCCCAGTCGCCGGTGAGCAGGTCGGACAGCAGCCGCACGGCGGCCAGGGACATCGAAGCCGCGCCATGCGGTCGGCACTGCGGGCACACTACGCCTCCCGCCGACACGGAAAACGCCTGGTGGTGCCCTTGCGCGCCGCAGCGCGCGCACGCCTGCAACGCCATTGCGTAACCCGAGACGGCCAGGGCGCGCAGCAGAAAGGCATCCAGGACGAGACCCGGCGCACGCTCACTCTGGGCGAGGGTACGCAGACCGCCGACCAGGAGCAGGAACAGCCGCATGGCCGGTTGACGTTCCTCACCGGTCAGCCGTTCGGCCGTTTCCAGCATGACAGCCGATGCCGTGTGCCGGGAGTAGTCACCAGCGATCACCGCGCCATAGGGGCTGAGGATGTCGGCCTGCGTGACGGTGTCGAGGGAGCGCCCCTCATGCAGCTGGAGGTCGACGTAGGTACCCGGTTCCAACCGGGCGCCGAAGCGGGACGATGTGCGCCGCACCCCTTTGGCCACCGCGCGTACCCGTCCCGTCCGCCGGGTCAACACGGTGACGATGCGATCGGCCTCCGCGAGCGGCGTCGTTCGCAGGACAACGCCTTCATCACGGTAGACCGGCACCCACCCATGGTTGCACGCATCCCGGTAAGTGGGCAGGACACGGTCCCCTCGGGCCGATCGTGACATGCCACCGCCCGGTGGGCGGGCTGGCTGGCGGTGGTCCGTTCGCCCGCCGACCCGCGATGCGATGCGATGCCTGCCCGCTCCCGGCCACCACACTCTGCAATAGTTACTTTCAGCATCCGTAAAAGAACCAGGAGTAATAATGCTGGCGGTGCGGGAACGACTGGTATGTAGACGACTGGTATGTATCAGCGAAAAAATGACGGTTTTCCACGTGGCTCTCGCCTTAATTGTGGCCCAGGCCCACATCGCCACGGCCACGGCCACGACCACGGCCACGGCCACCCAGACCGTCACCGTCTATCTCACCGCGCCCGACCCGGCCGGCCTGGACCGCCTCGCGCGGTCGGCCGCCGGGACAGTCACCGGATCTCCGCAGGACCGGGCCGCCCGGCTGAGAGCGTTTCTGCCCTCGCGGGCAACCCACGACACGGTCGCGAACAAGCTTGACGAACTGGGCCTGCGTGTGATCAAAAGTACGACATGGAGCGTCACCGCCAGCGGCGAGGCAGGCCATCTCCGGCAGCTGTTCGGCAGCGCCCGGCGCTCTCGTCCCACTCTGCGCTACGCGCAGAGCCTGCCAACCGTCCCCCCGTCCCTGTACGGCCTCGTCTCGGTCGCCGTTGGCGGTGACGAGATCCGGCCGGCATTGCGCCCCCTGGGCACACCGGCGGCCACGACGGTGCCGGCCCCTGCGCGCACCGCCGCGGCCATCCCGGCGAGCAGCGGCTATACCGGCGCTGACCTGCGTACCGCCTATGGCGCCCCGGACGGCCACCGCGGCGACGGCGGACCGGAGCCGACCGTCGCGAGCCTTCAGCTGTCCGGTTGGGACTCCGCCGACCTGCGGGCCTACGCGGCGGCAGCGGGCATACCCGACCCGGTCATGAACGGGCGTTACACAGCGGTCAGCGTAGGGCGCGAACCCGGCTACGACCCGGCCCGGGACGGCGACGGGGACAGCGAGGTCGCCCTCGGTCAGGAGGCGCTGCTGGCGGTTGCGCCCACTGCGCGTCAACGCGTCTATTTCGGCCCCAACACCGACCAGGGCTTCCTCGACATCCTCGACCGGGTCCGCGCCGACGCCGCCGATCCGGCGGCGAACCTGGTGGCGTTCAACGTCTCCTGGGGGCTGTGCGAGCCGCACAACAGCGCCGCCTTCGTCAGCACCGCCGAGACGCTGCTGGCGGCGATCGCGGCCGCGGGCGTCACCACCTTCGCCGCATCCGGCGACAGCGGTTCCGACGACTGCGGCAACGGCACCGCCACCGCGAGCTATCCAGCGTCATCACCGTCAGCGATCGCGGTAGGTGGCACGAGCATGCTCCACCCGGCCAGCACAACCGTATCGGAAACGGCCTGGGCCGGCTCTGGTGGTGGATGTTCGACGCTGTTCGCCCGACCAGGCTGGCAACCGGCCACCAGCTGCGCGTCACGTGCGCTGCCCGACCTCGCCATGGATGCCGACCCGACAACCGGCTTTGCCGTCTATGATCGCCGCTACTGGGAAAGCCACGGCGGCACGGTCACACCCGGTTGGCTGCGCTTCGGTGGCACCAGCCTCGCCGCACCCGCCGCCGCCGGGATGCTCGCGGCCGTGTGGGCGTCGGGCGGGCAACGCTCGGGCGGGTACGGCGACATCCACGACCAGCTGTACCAGGCACCCGCCGCAGCATTTCGGGACGTCATCACCGGGGGCAACGGCGCCCACAGCGCCACGGCCGGATTCGATCTGGTCACCGGACGTGGCGCTCCGCTGTGGAACAAGCTTGCCGCGGCGCTCGTCAGCCGGCCCCTGGGCCTAGCCCAGGCCCAGGCCCAGGCCGGGTACACGATCGTCGCTGGCGTAGGCGTCGATCACGCTGTCTGGGCGAAACGGTCCGACCAGGCCCGCCCCATGTCGCTGGGCGGCCAGGCCACATCAGTTCCGACAGTGATCCAGGCTGCTGGCAGGGTCACCTACATCGTGGGTGGCACCGACGGGAATCTCTGGATGCGGGGCGATACCGATCATGCTTGGTCCCCGCTCGGCCTACCCGGGACACAGTGTTACGGACAGGCCGCGGTCGTCGTCGGATCAACGCTGCACCTGGGATGCCGCGGAAGTGATCGCGCACTGTACGTCACAGCCGTGCCCATCGACACCACCGGCCAGCCGGCCCGGGTGACCTGGTGGACGAACTACGGCGGGCGGACCGACGCCGCTCCCGCGGTGGCCGTCGTGGACGGGGCCGTCACCTGGTTCATCACCCGCGCCAGCGACAGCGCCCCACCCGCGGCCAACCTCTACCGGCGGACAGCCACCTCGTTCTGGAAGGCGCTCGGTGTCCGGTGCGATGGGGCGCCCGGCGCCGGCGGCAACGACACCTACGCGGACACCTACCCGGACACCTACGGATCCCACGGTGACCAGGGTTACCCGCCTGGCCCGAACGGGGCCGGGCGGGCGTTCGTCGGCTGCCGGCTGGCGTCGGGAACCCTCGCCTACGCCGCTGTGCCGTTCATACGGTTCATCGACGCCGGTGGGCGGACAGTCGGGCCGCCCGCCTTCGTCCGGGCCGGGAACGGGACGGTGGACGCCTTCACCGCCGGCACAGACCGTGCGCTCCACAGCCGGCGACTGACGACATCCGCCCCGCTGGACGTGGGCTGGACGGATCTCGGTGGCACCTACCTGCTCGGGGTGGGGGTGGCCCGGGTCAGCCAGGAACCGTAGCGGGTTCCTGGCTGACCCGGACATGGATCTCCGCTGCGGACAATGATGGGCTGGTGCGAGTGGTGCGACGGGCCGCCAGAGCAATTCTGATCGACTCCGGCGGGCAGCTGATCGTGTTCCGCCGGAGCCTGCCCGGCCAGCCCCGCTACTGGGCCACCGTGGGCGGCGGGGTCGATCAGCAGGACACCTCGGTCGAGGCCGCCCTGCACCGGGAGGTCGCCGAGGAGCTGGGCGCTACCGTCGACCGCGTCCAGCAGGTGTTCCTCACAAGCGCGACACGACACAGCGGGGGCGACACGCCGGGCATCACCGTCCAGCACTTCTTCGTCTGCCGGCTCACCTCGATGAATCTTGCCGCCAGGACGGGCGACGAATTCACCAACCCGGCAAAGGGACGCTACGACGTCGAGCGCATCGACCTGCGCGGCGATGACCTGGCCCGGTTCGCCCTCCAGCCCGGCGCGCTCAAGGACTTCATCCTGGCGAACCGGGACGCCCTCCTCGAGGCTGTCGCGGACCCGGACCCGGCGCCAGACCGGGACCCGGCGCCGGACCGGGACCCGGCGCCGGACCGGGACCGGTCCGGGTTCAGGTAGCCAGCTCCGTGACGAGCGCCGGCCACACGACCGGGTCGTGCCCGGGGACCAGGCGCAGCCCGCGGGCGGAGGCGATGGCCTTCAACCGCCGGATCGGCTCGATGGTCGCCTCCGGTGGAACGCCGATCGACCCACCGACCGCTCGCTCCGAGTCGATGTTCTCCCGCAGATCCGCGGCGTCGAACGCGAAGACATACCCGCCACCGCCTACCGCGGGATCCATCTCGACGACAAAACTCTGGTGACCGGGGGTGTGCCCGGCGGTGAGGATCGCGGTCACCCCCGTGGCGATCTCGCTGTCGCCGTCGGCCGGCCGCCAGGCGATCGCCGGATCGTCGAAGTCGACCCGGATGATGCCGTCAGCCTCCAGCCGCGCCGGGTGCGCGCCAAGTCCGTGATCAAGCTCCCGGCGCTGAATATGGACGGGGGTGTTCCGCCGCGCAAAGTGGCGCAGCCCACCGGCATGGTCGTTGTGCAGGTGCGAGACGGCAACCGCGTCGATCTGGTCGAGCGTGAGCCCGACACGTCCCAGTTCACCCTCCAGCGGGTCGCCGGCGCCGGCCGGGAGCCGTACCTCCACGCCGGTGTCCTGGTGGAACCGACGGCACAGGGCCGGGTCCCGGACGAAAGCCGGGTTGAGCCCGGTGTCGACCAGTAACCAGCCCCCGTCGACCTCCAGCAGCAGCGCCGGGACGGGCTCCCACAGCCGGATGCCGTCCGGGGCGCCATACACCGACATCGAGTACGGCACCTCGACCCACCCCAGAGTCAGCGGGATCACCCGCCGCACGCCAGCCATGAGCGTCACTATCCGCCGACCGGGCCGAAGGTGTGGACCGGGCGGCGCCGGTCAGAAGCCGAGCTTTCGGAGCTGGCGGGGATCGCGCTGCCAGTCCTTGGCGACCTTGACGTGCAGGTCCAGAAAGACCGGGGTGCCCAGCAGCGCCTCGATCTGGGTACGGGCCCGCGTCCCGACGTCCTTCAGACGGGCGCCCCGCGCGCCGATGACGATCGCCTTCTGGCTCTGCCGCTCGACGTAGACGTTCACATGGACGTCCAGCAACGGGCGGTCAGCGGGCCGGTCCGCACGCGGGATCATCTCCTCCACGACGACGGCCAGCGAGTGCGGCAGCTCGTCCCGCACGCCCTCCAAAGCGGCCTCGCGTACCAGCTCGGCGACCATCACCTGCTCAGGCTCGTCGGTCAGGTCACCGTCCGGATACAGCGGCGGACCGGCCGGCAACCGCTCGACCAGCAGGTCCGCGAGCAGGTTCACCTGAAACGACGACACGGCGCTGACCGGTACCACCTCGGCGAAGTCGGCCAGCGAGGAGACCGCGAGCAGCTGGGCGCCCAGCGCGTCCCGGTCAGACACCAGATCGGTCTTGGTGATGACCGCGATCACCGGCGTCCGTTTGGGCAGCCGGGCGAGCTCCTCGGCGATGAAGCGGTCACCACGACCGACCGGATCGTTCGCCGGGACGCAGAAGGCGACCACGTCCACCTCGGACAGGGTCGTGCGCACCACGTCGTTGAGGCGTTGGCCGAGCAGCGTCCGGGGGCGGTGCAGCCCGGGGGTGTCAACCAGCACAAGCTGGGCGTCGGCGCGGTGCACGATACCCCGGATGGCGTGCCGGGTCGTCTGCGGACGCCCGGAGGTGATCGCGACCTTGGCTCCGACGAGTGCGTTGGTCAGGGTGGACTTACCCGCGTTGGGACGTCCGACAAAGCACGCGAACCCTGACCGGAACCGCGGTTCAGTCCCCACGGCGAGAGCCACTAGGTTGTCACCCGGCCGCGCGCCACCCCGTCCGGGCTGGCGAGGAACACCGGGACGCCGGCACCGAACTCACCGAGCACGAGCAGGTCGTCGACGGCTGGCACGGCGGCTGGCACGCCAGGCACGCTCGGGGGTGCCTCGCCGTCCGGGGCTGGGCCGTCCGGTGCTGGGAGCGCCACCCGCTCGGACACGATCGCCGCGGCCTCGAAGCGGCGGGCACCGCTGGACGCCGCCGCGACCACCGCCGCCCGCAGCGCCGACACGCTCAGTCGAGCGTCGGCATTCTCCACGGTCGCCGCCGCGTAGGTTCGCCCGTCGGTGTCACGGACGGCCGCACCCTCGGCCGCGGCGGTTCCGCCTCGCGGCACGTAGGCACGCGGCCTTGCCGACCGGGCCAGGATCACGAGCTTTGCGTCCTCTGGTTCCAGCACGCCAGGGGCAACCGGCGCGGCGCCCGCGCCCGGACGCGCTCCGCCCGGGTTCTGCCCCCGCGAACCCGGTCCGTCCGACTCCCGCTCCGGCACACCCATCCCTGTCTCGTCCTTCTCGTCTTTCTCGCCCTTACCCATGCGCACGCCTGCGCGGGTCACTCATGTGATCCATATATGGGTTCCTCATGTGCGCGTCCCGGAGGCGGTACGGCGCGCGACCGGGCCGAGGGCGTTCCCGCCGTGGCCGCTGTCACCATGTTTCGCGTCCTCATCCCCGCCTTCATCCCCGCGCTCCTGGCCGGCCCGCTCGGACCCACCTCGATGACCGCCGGCACGGACCACGTCGGCCAGGGATCCGCCAGCGGAGTCCTCATCAGCAGATGACGACCGCCGGACCACCACCGTACCGATCTGGTTCCGGCGCCCGGCGGCGCTCTCGGCGGTGAGCGTGAGCACACCGACGGTCGCCGTCGCTCCCGGAATCGGCACGTGTCCCAACGCGCTCGCCAGCAGCCCGCCGACGGTCTCGACGTCACCGGATCCGGGCAGCTCGCCCGTTCCGAACAGGTCGCGCAGATCGTCCACTGACAGCCGGGCGGTCACCCTGGCCGCGTCGTCGCCGATCCATTCCACCGGCGCGGTCTCGGTGTCATATTCGTCGGTGATCTCTCCGACGATCTCCTCGAGGATGTCCTCGATGGTCACGAGCCCAGCGGTACCGCCGTACTCGTCGATGACGATCGCCATGTGGGTCCGGGACGCCTGCATCTCCCGCAGCAGGGCGTCAGCGTGCTTGCTCTCGGGCACCAGCGCTGGCGGGCGCATCACCTCCGAAACGGGCCGGGCGTCCAAGCCCTCGCGCTCGCGGCCCACCATGTCCTTGAGGAAGGCGATCCCGACCACGTCGTCCACGGTCTCCCCGGTCACCGGGATCCGTGAGAAACCGCTGCGTAACGCCAGCGAAATGGCCTGTCGGACGGTTTTCGCCGACTCGATGTGGACCATGTCGGGACGAGGGACCATGACCTCGCGCACCAGGGTGTCCCCGAGCTCGAAAACAGAAGCGATCATGTCGCGCTCGCCACGCTCGATGACGTCACGCTCCTGAGCGAGATCAACAAGATCACGCAGTTCCGCTTCGGTGGCGAACGGACCGTCCCGGTAGCCCCGCCCAGGGGTCACCGCGTTGCCAAACGCGATCAACAGGCGGGGCAACGGGCCGAACATCCGGCCGAGCCAGCTGGTAAGCCCCGCGGTGGCGAGCGCCACCACCGGTGCGTGCTGCCGGCCCAGTGTCCGGAACATCACTCCCACCAGGATGTACGCGAACAGCGTGCCGGCCAGCGCCCCGAGCGCGACCGAGGCGAAACCGGCTCCGTAGGTGTGCACGGCTATGACCGTCACACAGGCTGTCGTGATCATCTCTCCGACGATCCGCAGCAACAGCAGCAGCGCCAGATAACGGCCGGGGTCCGCGACGATCGCGGCCAGGCGGGTGGCCCGTGGCCGGCCAGCCCGCAGGAACTCCTCGACCGACACTCGGGAGACCCGGGTCAGCGCCGCGTCGATACACCCGATCCCGGCGGCGGCCAACGCGGCAACCACCGCGATCAGCAGAAGTGGAACATCACCGTAGCCCATGGGCTCGTCCCGTCAACTCCCCCGCACCATGCTCAGTATGTGCCATGCCCGGAAGTCGCTACGTTCAGCAGTCGCCGCGCTCAGCGCGTGCCAGCGCTCCGGGCGGCGTCCCACGATGTCAGCAGGCGGGACTGCACAGCCCACATCTCGCGCTCCTCCTCCGGTTCGGCGTGGTCGTAGCCGAGCAGGTGCAGGATGCCGTGCGTGCACAACAGATGCAGCTCACGCTCGGTCGAGTGGCCCGCCTTTGCCGCCTGCCTGCGGGCGATCTCCGGGCACAGGACGACGTCGCCGAGGAGCAGGGCCGGGTCGTCCTCACCCGAGTCGGGCGCGGACGGGTCGAAGGCGTCGTCCTGGGGGAAGGCCAGCACGTCGGTCGGCCCCTCCTCACCCATGTAACGGACGTGGAGCTCCTCCATGGCGGACAGCTCCAGAAGCATGATCGACAGCTCCGCCAGCGGGTTGACCTTCATCTCGTCCAACACGAACCGGGCAAGTGCGACAAGGGCGACCTCGTCGGCGTCAGTGCCTGATTCGTTAGCTACGAAAACGGCCATCAGCCATCCATCCTCGTCCGGCGCCACAACCCGCGGCACACCACCGGTTGTGTCTCATCCACCTGTGCTTCCATCGGTCGCGCCCGGTCGCGCCCGGCCGCGCCGGTCGAGCGCTGGTCATCGTCGGTCTCGGCGACCGGCCTGCGCGGGCCGCGGGCTGGGTGCGCTTGCCGCGTCCCAGCGGGCATAGGCGTCGACAATGTCACTGACCAGCCGGTGACGCACCACGTCCGTACTGGTCAGGGTCGCGAAGTGGACGTCCTCGACGCCGTCGAGAATCTCCCGGACCACCCGCAGACCGCTGCGGGTGCCGCTGGGCAGGTCCACCTGGGTGATATCCCCGGTAACAACGATCTTGGAGCCAAAACCGAGCCGGGTGAGGAACATCTTCATCTGCTCACCGGAGGTGTTCTGCGCCTCGTCCAGGATGATGAACGCGTCGTTCAGGGTCCGGCCACGCATGTACGCCAACGGCGCGACCTCGATGGTCCCGCTCTGGATCAGTCGTGGGATCGAGTCCGGGTCGACCATGTCGTGCAGGGCGTCGTACAGCGGCCGCAGATAAGGATCAATCTTGTCATAAAGGGTGCCGGGCAGGAAACCCAGCCGCTCCCCCGCCTCGACCGCCGGCCGGGTCAGAATGATCCGGTTCACCTGCTTGGACTGCAACGCCTGCACGGCCTTGGCCATGGCCAGATAGGTCTTGCCGGTGCCAGCCGGGCCGATGCCGAACACGATCGTGTGGACGTCGATCGCGTCCACATACCGCTTCTGGTTCAACGTCTTCGGGCGGATCGTCCGCCCCCGACTGGACAGGATGTTGAGGGTGAGAACCTCGGCCGGCCGCTCCTCGCTGCCGCTGCGCAACATCGACAACGAGTGGTTGACATGGGACGGCGTCAGTTCCGTGCCGGACTCCAACAAAGCGATCAGTTCGGCGAAAAGCTTGGCGGCCAAGGCGTTCTCGCCCGGCTGACCGGTAATAGTGATCTCGTTGCCCCGGACGTAAATATCGGACGGTAAGGCCTGCTCGATGACATGGAGCAACTCGTCCTGGTGGCCCAGCAAGCTCACCATGCTGTGCACGGCCGGGACGACGATGCGCGTGACGGTCCGCTGGTCGGACGGGGAAATGGAATCGGTCATGGGTTGCGGCCGGCTGCGGCCACGAGACCTCTCAAACGACATGAGTCAGTACGGCCCCTAGTCTAACGATCCTCGGCAGCCATCGGTCGGATACCGAAAACCCGCATCGCGCCACCGTCGGTCTACCGATCCCAGCGGGAGGTATGAGAGAACACAATCGCAGCCGCGACAACCCCCGCGGTCGACGTCCGCAACACCGTACGGCCAAGCCGAGCCGGCACGGCCCCGGCCGCGCCGAACACCTCACGCTCACTTCCGGTGATCCCGCCTTCCGGCCCCACCACCAGCACGATTTCCAACGATCCCGGTTCCAACGATCCCGCCGGTGCCGGCAGCTGGGCCTCCGCTGGCGCGGCGGGCCGCGGCCGGGCGGGGGTCACCCCGGCCGCCCGCAGCCCCACGGCGAGCGGTTCGCTCGCTTCCTCATGCAGGACCACCGCGACGTCCGCGGCCGCGATCCGGGCACTGACCGTGGCGGTGTCCGCGAGGCACGCCAGCTGGGGCCAGAAGACCCGCCGTGACTGCTTCGCGGCCTCCCGCGCGGTGGCCGACCAACGCGCGTGTGCCCGGGCACCGCGCTCCCCCTCCCAGCGGACGATCGAGCGGGCGGCCGACCACGGGACGATCTCGTCGACCCCCACCTCGGTCATGAGCTCGACGGCGAGCTCACCGCGGTCGCCCTTGGCCAGCGCCTGGATCACGACCAGCCGAGGAGTGGGTTCCGGATACACAACCCTGCGCTCGACCGCACAGTCGATCTCGTCGCGCCGGCAGCGCAGCACGGTACATTCAGCAACCACACCACAACCATCGGTAATATCCACGCGTTCACCAGGACGCAGCCGGCGGACCGTCGCCGCATGACGGCCCTCCGGGCCGGACAGCGTCAGCTCCCGTTCGTCCGGCACCACGCCCTGCTGAAAAAGGGGCGCTGTCAGCGGTCGACTCCCCCCGTCCCGGTCCCGTCCCCAGCGGCTCCCACCCGGCCCACCGCAGCCATCTACCGCGTGCCACGTGCCCCGCGGAGCCTGGAGAAGAAGCCCTGCCCGTCGACGGTCCCGTTCCCACTGGTCACCACCGCCGGCTGCTCCTCGTCCCGCAGCTTCGCCAGCTCCCGCAGCAGCTTCTCCTGCTCAGGATCAATCTTGGTCGGCGTCTCCACCACCACATGGATATGCAGGTGGCCACGGCCGACCGAACGCAGATGCGGTACCCCTCGACCGCTCATCGTGATGACATGCCCAGGCTGGGTGCCGGGCTTGACCGTGAGAGTCTCGCCGCCATCGAGGGTCTCCAGCCCGCACGTGGTACCGAGGGCGGCGGCCGTCATCGGGATGCGCAGCTCGCAGTGGAGATCGTCGCCTTCCCGGGTGAAGACCGGATGGGGACGCTCCTGCACCTCGACGTAAAGATCGCCATTGGGCCCGCCGCCCGGTCCGACCTCGCCTTCGCCGGACAACCGGATCCGCATCCCGTCCTCGACACCCGAGGGAATCTTGACGGTCAGGTTGCGCCGCTTACGCACCCGCCCGTCGCCACCGCATTCCCGGCACGGATGTTCGATCACGGTCCCGGTCGCGCCGCACCGGGTGCACGGTCTTGAGGTGACCATCTGGCCCAGGAACGACCGGGTCACCTGTTGGATCTCCCCGCGGCCGTGGCACACCGAGCAGGTC
This sequence comes from Protofrankia sp. CiT1, assembly GCF_917627335.1. Classification (NCBI taxonomy): domain Bacteria; kingdom Bacillati; phylum Actinomycetota; class Actinomycetes; order Frankiales; family Frankiaceae; genus Protofrankia; species Protofrankia sp. CiT1. Next base: position 20,949 of record NZ_CAKJTP010000001.1, read on the forward strand.
GCCGGGTGACTGCCCGGTGCCGCTCCCTCGCCGGAGCAGGTCATGCACACCGCCGCCGTGTCGACAGTGATCTCCCGGGTCGCTCCGAACGCGGTCTCGGCAAGGTCGAGCTCGAGGCGGAGCAGCGCGTCGTTGCCGCGGCGGACCCGTGAGCGCGGCCCGCGATTGGCCCCGCCACCGAAAAAGGCATCCATGATGTCGCCGAGGCCGCCGAAGCCCGCCCCGAAGGGAGCCCCGTTGGCACCTCCCCCGCCGGGAGCCAGCGGATCACCACCGAGATCGACGAGCTGGCGTTTCTCCGGGTCGGACAGCACCTCGTAGGCGGCGGTCACGGCCTTGAAGCGCTGCTGCGCCGCCGGGTCGGGGTTGACGTCGGGATGCAGCTCCCGAGCGAGCTTGCGATACGCCCGCTTGAGTTCATCGTTCGAAGCGTCCCGGCGTACGCCCAGCACTTCGTAGTAGTCGGTGGCCATCAGTCGGCACCCAAAAGATCACCCACGTACTTGGCGACGGCTCGTACGGCCGCCATTGCCCCTGGATAGTCCATCCGCCGCGGGCCGACCACTCCCAGGCCGCCCAAAGCGGATGCTCCGCGACCGTATCCTGTGGCCACTACCGAGGTGGAACGTAGCGCATCCATGCTGTTTTCCTGACCAATACGTACCGTGACGGTGTCGAGGTCGCGTACCTCGCCGATCAGTTTCAACAGAACAACCTGCTCCTCCAGAGCTTCCAGAAGGGGACGCAGTGTATCGGCAAAGTCGAAGGCCGACAGCGTCAGGTTGGCCGTACCCGCCAGCGCCACCCGTTCCTCAGGCTTGTCGACCAGCGCCTCCATCACCACCGCGATCAACGTGTTCAGATGTGGACGCAGATCAGGGCGGGCGGCGTCCGACAGGTCGGCAACCGCGTCGGGCGCGTCAACGAGCCTGCGCCCATTCAACGCCGCGTTGAGCACTCCCCGCAGCTCGCCGACGATCAGATCGTCCACCGGCGCGGGTACCTCGGCCACCCGCTGCTCGACCCTACCGGTGTCGGTAATCAATACAAGCAGTAGTCGAGCCGGCGTGATCGTCACAATCTCGATATGCCGGATGCTGCTGCACGACAGCGACGGGTACTGTACGACAGCGACCTGGCGAGTCAGTTGCGCCAGCAGCCGAACCGACCGCCGGACCACGTCATCGAGGTCGATCGCCCCCTCAAGGAAACTCTGGATCGCCCGCCGCTCCGCCCGCGACAGGGGTTTGACCCCTGACAGCCGGTCGACGAACAGCCGGTAGCCCTTGTCCGTAGGGATCCGCCCCGCGCTCGTGTGCGGCTGGGTGATGTACCCTTCCTCCTCAAGCGCGGACATATCGTTACGTACCGTAGCAGGAGAGACCCCCAGTTGGTGACGCTCCGCCAACGCTTTGGACCCTACCGGCTCGTTGCTCAGCACGAAGTCCTCAACGATGGCGCGCAGTACGTCCAACCGCCGTTCCTCCAGCACGTCGTATCACCCCTTCGCCACGTTGAGGCCGTTTGGCGAAGCCGTTTGACGAGGCCAGCCACGACCGCATGAGGCGACCAAGGCCAGCACCCAGCTCAGCTTGGTCCTGGCACTCCATTGCCTCGAGTGCCAATTGTAGCCGTCTCGGCCTCCCGCCGAGACGGTCGAGCGCGTCACCGAGCGCGGAAACTCAAGGCCCACCCCGGCGAGCGGCGTCCGTCAGCCCGGAACAGCGGTGCCGGTCAGTCCGGAAGAAGGCCGCGAATGACGGTATCGGCTAGGAGCCTGCCGCGCAGCGTGAGTAGCACTCGTCCGGCCGCCAGCGCCACCGGCTCGATCAGCCCGTCCGCGGCAAGCGCTCCGGTCCGCGCGCGGCCCGCTTCGGTCAGCTCGGCAACGGCGAGGCCGTCGGCCAGCCGCACCCCGAGCATCACCCGCTCCATCCGCCTGGCTTCGCCGTCCAGCACCTCACGGGCCGCGGCAGGACTCGCCTGCCCGGCGAGCAACGCGCTGTAGGCGGCCGGATGGCGGACGTTCCACCAGCGCACGCCTCCGACATGGCTGTGTGCCCCCGGCCCGAAACCCCACCAGTCATGACCGCGCCAGTAGCCGAGGTTGTGCCGGCTGCGGGCGTCGGGTTCGCGGGCCCAGTTACTGATCTCATACCAACGCAGACCCGCCGCGGTCAGCGTCTCCTCGGCCTGCTGATAGCGGTCGGCCATCATGTCGTCGTCCGGCGGGAGCAGTTCGCCGCGCCGGATACGGCGGGCCAGCCGGGTACCGTCCTCGACGGTCAGGGCGTACGCGCTCACGTGATCGGGAGCGAGTTCGGCCACGGCGTCCAGGCTCGCCTGCCAGTCCTGATCCGATTCGCCCGGCGAGCCGTAGATGAGATCAAGGTTGACATGGGTGAATCCCGCCTTGCGCGCCCAGCTGACCACGTCCGGTACCCGCCCGGGGGTATGCCGGCGGTCAAGTGCGGCAAGCACGTGTGACCGGGCGCTCTGCATACCGAACGAGACCCGCGTGTAGCCCGCGGCGCGCAGCTGCTCCAACATGCTCGCGTCCACGGATTCGGGGTTCGCCTCCGTCGTCACCTCGGCATCCGGGGCGATACCGAACTCCGTATCGATCATTCGAAGCAACGACCGGAGATCCTCGATCGGAAGCAGGGTCGGCGTCCCGCCACCAAGAAAGATCGTGGAGACGGGCACGTCCGCCGTGCCGAGCACGGCGCGGGCCAAGCGGAACTCGGCGGCAAGGGTCTCGACGAACGTCCCGATCGCGACACCCGGGCCGAGCTCGGTGGCCGTGTAGGTGTTGAAGTCACAGTAGCCGCAACGGGTCGTGCAGTACGGGATATGCACGTAGACGCCGAACGGGCGGGTGCCCACCGTGTTTGTGGCCGACGCTGGAAGCCCACCACCAGCCGGGACGGCTTCGCCGGACAGCCCGCGACCGGAAGCGGCCGCGGTGATGCGTGACATGACCCGTGACATGACCATAGTGTGCCCGAACAGCAACGCTGTGTCTGCCCCTTGAATCCACTTTCGTTACCGCAATCACGACCGCCAGCCAGGTCGAACGCCCGCTCCCGGACGTGACATCCACCACCCGGGGAGAAGCGCCACCCGGCGGACAATCATATTGGGCAGTCGTTGATAATCAACCAGACAATATGGACGAAGCGTCGTGAACTCGTGGTCCCCGGTCAGGAAAGCTGATTCACATGAATGACGACACCGCGCGCGGTGTCCTCGACAGCATCGAGGACCTTCTTCCCCCCCACGCGACGGAGTACCGATCCGGCGCGCAAACCGGCTCCACCGATCGCGACGAACCCGTCACCGAACCCATCCGACTGCCCTCGCCCTCTCCCCGGATCACCTGAACGCTCCGCCGCCCGCGCCCAACCCCATCCGCACGACCCGCACGACCAGCACGACCAGCACGACCAGCACGACCAAATGATCAACGCAATATGTCCCGTCACGTACAGCCCGGCCGAGGCGTCACCCCCAGGCCCCGCC
>NZ_CAKJTP010000001.1:24593-27533 GCF_917627335.1 Protofrankia sp. CiT1
CCCGCGGCCCGGCCGGGCCGCGTCGCGCCGCCTGGGCCTCGTCACCTCGATGAGGCCCAGGCGGCGCTCGCCGCTACTTCGTGCCCTTCGAGGTGTTCGAGGCCTGGGCGGCATCCGTCGACAGGGCCGCGATGAAAGCCTCCTGCGGAACCTCGACCCGGCCGATGGTCTTCATCTTCTTCTTGCCCTCCTTCTGCTTCTCCAGCAGCTTGCGCTTACGCGTGATATCACCGCCGTAACACTTCGCGAGAACGTCCTTGCGGATCGCGCGGATGTTCTCCCTGGCGATGATCCGGCTGCCGATCGCCGCCTGGATCGGCACCTCGAACTGTTGGCGCGGGATCAGCTCCCGCAGCCGGGATGTCATCGCCACGCCATAGCCGTACGCCTTGTCCCTGTGCACGATCGCGGAGAATGCGTCCACAGTTTCCCCCTGCAGAAGAATGTCGACCTTCACCAGGTCGGACGCCTGTTCCCCGGCAGGTTCGTAATCGAGGCTGGCATACCCGCGGGTACGGGATTTCAACGCGTCGAAGAAGTCAAAAATAATCTCGCCGAGCGGCAGCGTGTACTTGAGCTCCACCCGGTCTGTGGAGAGATAGTCCATTCCGCGCAGTGTGCCGCGGCGGCCCTGGCACAGCTCCATCACCTGCCCCACGAAGTCCGCCGGCAACAGCACCATCGCTTCCACAACCGGTTCGTAAACATCGGTGATCTTTCCGGCGGGCCAGTCACTCGGGTTGGTGACAACGGTCTCGGTGCCATCGTCCAGGAGCACGCGGTAGACCACGTTCGGCGCGGTGGAGATGAGCGTGAGGCCGAACTCCCGCTCCAGCCGCTCCCGGACGATCTCCAGATGAAGAAGCCCGAGGAAACCGCAGCGGAACCCAAAACCCAATGCCGCGGACGTCTCCGGCTCGTAGGTCAGCGCGGCGTCGTTGAGCTGCAGCTTGTCCAAGGCTTCGCGCAATGCTGGATACTCGCTGCCATCAAGCGGATACAGGCCGCTGTAAACCATTGGGCGTGGATCACGGTATCCACCCAGCGGCCGGTCGGCCGGCCGGCTCGCCGATGTCACGGTGTCGCCGACGCGAGCCTGTCGGACATCCTTGACGCCCGGGATCAGGTAACCGACCTCGCCCGCTGACAGACCGTCGCGGGCAATCGGGTCCGGCGAGATCACCCCGACCTCAAGGGTCTCGTGGCTGGCCCGCGTGGACATCATCAGGCAACGGTCCCGGGTGGTCAGCCGGCCGTCGACCACCCGCACATACGTGATGACGCCTCGATAGCTGTCGTAGACACTGTCGAAAATCATGGCTCGAGCGGGTGCATCCGGGTCGCCCATGGGCGCGGGGACCCGGCGGACGATCTCATTGAGCAGCTCGGGCACGCCCAGCCCGGTCTTACCCGACACGCGCAGGACGTCGTCAGGATCACAGCCGATGATCTGCGCCAGCTCAGCCGCGTACTTCTCGGGCTGCGCGGCCGGAAGATCAATTTTGTTAAGCACGGGGATGATCTGAAGATCGTTCTCGAGTGCCAGATAGAGGTTTGCCAACGTCTGAGCCTCGATGCCCTGGGCCGCGTCGACCAGCAGGACCGCGCCTTCGCATGCCGCCAGCGAGCGGCTCACCTCGTAGGTGAAGTCCACATGGCCAGGAGTGTCGATCAGATGCAGGACGTAGTCGCGACCGTCATCGGCCTGCCAGGGCAGCCGGACACTCTGCGCCTTGATCGTGATGCCACGCTCGCGCTCGATGTCCATTTTGTCCAGATACTGAGCACGCATGTTGCGGGCTTCGACGACGCCGGTCACACCAAGCATCCGGTCCGCGAGGGTCGACTTGCCGTGGTCAATGTGGGCGATGATGCAGAAGTTGCGGATCAACGCCTGGTCAACCGAGGCCTGGTTGACGCGACGGGGGCCGGAGGCTGCGGGCACGCGGGAGTCTTCTCGTTTCATCAGGACGGACCGTGCCCAGCGGGGTCACGCCCGTCGGGGGCACTACACCCATCGTGCCAGGCTCGTCATGCGAGCACTCGGCGATGGCCATCGCGATGGCCATCGCGCTGCACCGGCGTTACACCGGCGCGGCAGGCTCGCGCCTGGGCGTGCCCGCGGCCGGCACCTCACAACCGTCGACATCCGCTCGCGGCCGGGAGGAACCGGCGCCCGCCCGCGAGCGGCTCGTTGAAACCTTGATAGGCTTATCGACGTCTCCCGGGCGGCTTCGCTTTCCAGGGGACGGAAGACGGACGTACGCCGCTCGGTGGCGGTGAACCGACGCCGGTGCCCGACCGCCGCCCATACCGATTCGACGACCAGGGGTTCTTTCGCGTGGCCAACATCAAGTCGCAGATCAAGCGCAACCTCACGAACGAGAAGCGGCGGCTGCGCAACAAGGCCGTTAAGTCCGAACTGAAGACGGTCATCCGCCGCTTCCGCGCGGCCGCGGACGCCGGTGACCCGGAGCGCGCCGGCCTTGAGCTGCGCGTCGCCTCGCGGAAGCTGGACAAGGCAGTCAGCAAAGGCGTCATCCACGCCAACCAGGCCGCTAACAAGAAGTCGGCCATGGCCGCGCGGCACGCTTCGCTGACCGACGCCTGAGCTCGCTCCACCACACCTGTCACACCACGGGCCTGTACGGGTCCTCTCGTCGTGCGCGGGACCACGTGGCCGCCGCCGGCAAGCTCGCCCAGGGCCTGTCGGCGCCAGAGGGCGCCTCTCATCGTTGTCGTTGGCCCCGGTAGAACACCGCTACCGGGGCTTGGACCGCCCCGCGGCGCATCCCCTGGCATCCGGCGTGCCCCGACGGACCTGCCGGATCGGCTTCGCCAATCCGGCAGGAGCCTCAGCTTCTGGCAGAGATCATTAAGAGCGACCGGTAATAGGTGCGTGGATCAAGGAGCGGGGCTGGGGTGCGTGCATCGCGAGGC
>NZ_CAKJTP010000001.1:28076-35311 GCF_917627335.1 Protofrankia sp. CiT1
GTCCCCTATTGCCGGTCGCTCTAAGTCGTTGTAGGGCGTTCGCGCTGGTGAACATGTTTACGCTTAGAGCGTCCGGCAGTGGGAACGCTCTTGTTCGCCAGTGGGCGCTTGCAGCATGATTTTGATCATGTTGTCATAAGCCGCCATACCAGCTGCCACCAGCGGAAGCGCCACGATCACCCATGCGCTTGCCAGATCCGTCAGGGCGATGATAATCCCGATAATCACGCTGCCGGCGCCGAGGAACCCTCGTGACCGGTGACGGCCCAGCGGCGCGATACCCACCGGTGCGGCACCCGTTGCGCCGTCGTCACCACGGCTGGTGCCGGGTCGCTCGATCCCGGCTGAGCGCTCCCGATCCGAACCGGATGAGGTACCGGAAGTCACCGGCGCACTCCCGCCGCGCGGCCCCGAACCGCCACAATCTCAGTGACCAGGCGTTCCAACCCGTAGGCCGGGTCAGCAGCCCCGCCCTTGACGGCCGCGTCCGCCGCGCTGGTGGCCTGCATCGCCCGCGCCAGCCCCTCATCGCTCCAGGCCTGAGCCGCCCGCAGAGACCGTTCCACCTTCCAGTCAGGCATGCCAAGGCCGCGGGCTATCTCCCAGGTGGAGCCACCACCGGCGGCGGCCACCCGGGCAAGATCCCGTAGCCCGGTGGTGAGAGCGCTCACCACGAGCACCGGAGGGACTCCGCTGCCCAGCGCCTGTCGCAGCGCGGTCAACGCCTGGGCCAGGTCTCCGGAGATCGCCGCATCCGCCACAGCGAAACCGGTTGTCTCCGCCCGTCCGCGATGATAAAGAGCCACCACAGCCTCGTTGACCAGGCCGCCCGAATCGGCAACCAACTGATCGCATACAGCCGCAAGCTCGCGCAGATCGCTGCCGACAGCGTCCGCCAGAGCCTTCACCGCGCCCGGGCTGATCTGACCACCCAGCCGGCGGATCTCAGCCGCGACGAAGTCGTGCCGGTCGCGAGGACGGGTGAGACGCGCCGCCGCAACCACCCGTGCCCCGGCAGCCTTCATCGCGTCCGCCAGCTTGCGGTTACGCACGGCACCGCTGTGCACGACGACAAGCACAACATCATCCAACGGCCGGGCCAGGTAGGCGAGCAACGCATCTCGGAGGTCGTCTGCCAACTCCTGCGCACCGCGAACCACCACGACGCGCAGCCCACCGAACATCGATGAGCTGGACAGATCAACGAGATCGCTGTCGGTCAGTTCGCCAGGCGCCCGATCCACGATCTCAGCTTGGGGGTCGTGGGCCCGAGCCGCGTTCACGACCGCATGGACCCCGCGGGTGACCAGCAGTTCCTCGTCCCCGGTGACAAGGACCAGCCGTGGCGGTGCGGATGTCGACGACACGCTGGGGAGCATGTCATGCGTGTGCTCCGTGGACTGCGATGCCCTCGCTGAAAGGTGCCGCCTGCCCGCACCCGGCCTCAGCATGGATTGTCATCTCGCGACCATCCATGATCGAAACATAAAGATCGCCTGGGCGGTGAACGCTCCGATCCCCGCCGCGGCGAGAACACGCCGGCCGCCGCGGCGGCGCAGCACGCTGAACGTCACTACGGTAGCCGCGACCAGGACCATGGCGCCAAGTGGGCCGGCCGGCCAACCGATCTGCGCTCCCGGCGCTCGCGCGGCGACTCGGGCAATCATGATCAACCACTTGCATGGCACGCCGGCAAGGGCCGCAAACAATCGGGCCAGCGGCATCCAGCAGACGGCGGCCACTGTGGCGAGTACCCCGAGGACCGTCGCCGGGGCCACTGCCGCATCGGCGAGCATGTTGGCTGGGATGGCGACGAGACTGACCCCACCACCGATCGCGGCCAGCACCGGTGCGCAGGCGACATGTGCCGCCGCGGCGACCGCGAGCAGTTCCGCCAACCACGTCGGCATCTGTCGCGACAGTCGCTCGCGCCAGCCTGGAGCAATGATCACCAGCCCCGCGGTGGCGAACACCGAAAGAGTGAAACCGACCGAACGAGCAAGATCGGGACTGACAAGGACAAGCATCAGCACTGTCGCACAGAGCGCGGGCAGAGCCCCCCGTTGCCGCCCGCTGCCCGCCGCGAGAATTCCGATCATCCCCATGACACTTGCGCGCAGAACGCTGGGTGACGGCCGGGCCAGGATGACGAAGCAGGACAGGGCCAACGCAACCCAGCCGGCCTGAAGCCACGGACCCAACCGGCTACGCCGGACGAGCAGCGTGGCCGCCGCGATGACGATCGCGCAGTTCGCGCCGGACACAGCGACCAGATGAGACATCCCGGCAACTCGGAAGTCGTCCTTGAGGCTCTCATCAAGATCGCTCGTGTCGCCGATGACAAGACCCGGCAGCAGCCCGCGAGGCGAGGCGTCCAGACCGGACACGGCATCACGGAGCCCCTGCCGGAGATGAGCCGCCACCGCCTGCACCGCCGACGGCCCACCGACCACCACCGGCGGGAGCCGCACGAAGATGACCGCGGCGACGACATCAGCCGCGCGCGGTGGCGCGAGATTACCTTCGGCGCGGATCCGCTGGCTCGGCAACAAGCCCGCCCAACCGGTCGCGGCCGCCAGCACGAGCACCGGCTGGCGCAGCCGGAACTCACGCCCGCCCGCTCGCAGCCGCTCCACCCGTACCGGGACTACGACCAGCTGGGTGCCGCCGGCACGGCTTATTCGCGGATCGCCGGTGAGCTTACCTTCGACGGTGGCAACCGCCCGAGCGGCGCCAAGATCAGAAAACGGGCCATGGGTACGAGCGCGGGTCGTGACGCCCGCGGTCAGGACCCCGGCCGCCAGGCAGGCCAACACCGCCAGGCCTGTTGCCGCGGGCCGCCACCGCCGCGGACGCCGCACCAGGGCGGCAGCGCACACCAGTGCCGCGCCCAGCAGCATCCCGTCGATCAGCAGCACGGCCGGGGCCAGGTCCGCCAGGCCGGCACCCGCCGCACCAGCCCAGGCGGCGAGCGCTGGCCCCGCGAGCCGGAGATCAACGGGGTGCTCCTCCCCGTCGGGTCCGGCCCTCGTCACGCCGGCCGCCCGCGCCGTGCGGTCGTTCCGGGCCGACCGGGCTGCCTGCCACCCATCAGACCGCGATCAATGGCAGGAGATCGGCGAGCCGCCGGTCACCAACGCCGGTCACCTCCCCCAACTGCCGGGGCGAGGTGAAGTCACCGTGGGCCTTGCGCCACTCGACGATCCGCTGTGCCAGCACTGGACCCACCCCCGGCAAGCCATCAAGAGCCTCGGCCGTGGCGGTGTTGAGATTCAACGGTGCCGAGGGCGCGGCACCCGACGATCCCGCGCCCTCGCCGGTGCCGGCGCCAGCCGGCTGCGGAGGCGCCGGCCCAGGACGGCCATCCACAAGGATCTGTTCTCCGTCCACCAGACGGCGCGCCAGCGCGAGACCCGTGGTTTCCGTTCCCGGTAGCACCCCGCCAGCCTGTGCAAGGCTGTCCACCACGCGGGATCCGGCGGGCAGGGTCAGGACGCCAGGGCTGCGCACCTTGCCCACGACCTCGACGACGATCTGCGCCGCCGGGCTCCGGACGGTGCCGCCCGATGACCAGAGCACCGGTTTCGAAGCAGCGCTGTCCGCGTCTGTCGGCACACGGCCCTGTGCCCGCTCCGACTGCGTCCCGCTGGGGAGAGCCGTCACAGACACCGGCCTGTTCCGCCAGGCGAACCAGCCAACCATCAACGCTGCGGCAAGCGCCACCACCACGAGCAACAGCGCTCCACGGATGGCTGGATCGACCAGGGCGCCGCGCGGAACCCGAGGGAAGCGTCCGGCAGGACCCGGCGGGCCGGACCCAACAACCGGCTGCCGCTCCGATCGACCGGGGGTGTCCTCGGCCGCGGGCTCGCCGAGCGCGGCAAGCCCGCTGGTCTCCCCGGTGAGGGTGCCAGAGCCTGCCGGCCGCTCCGCAACGTCGGGATCCACAGCCGAGGGCGCCGTACCGGCCATGGCTGGCGTCCACCATGCCGGAACGGTCAGCGGCGCCACGCCGTCCTTCCCGGGAGGGCTCGCCGACGGGTGACCGTCATGTCCACCCGGGGGCCGGATACCGGCGCCGCGGCTACCACGAGTAAACGAAGGAACAATCATGTCCACGACAGTAGGAGCCTTCGTCCGCTATAGCCTCTTTGACCGATTAGCTGTGGATAATCAGGTTTTATCCACAGCTAATCGGTCAGGTCAGCCGGTGTCGGACACCGGCTGAGATGCTGGCGGCATGCGTGCGGCGGCGACCACTTAGAGCGACCGGCAATAGGGACGCGGCGTCGCGGGGCTGGGGCACGCACCTCACCGCGTTGTCGTCGGTCGCCACCCAACACCAGGGTGACTCCCTCCGCCGCCTCGCGATGCACGCACCCCAGCCCCGCTCCTTGATCCACGCCCCTATTGCCGGGCGCTCTTAGTTCGCTGACAATCACCGATGCCCCGCGGGCTGATGGGCGCTACGGCCTGTCGTTGTCGACCCTGCGCGGCTTCGCCTGCCCAGCAGAGAAATGCGTCCGCCCGGCAGAGGAACGGAGGAGCTGCCGGCCGCTCCACGCCCAACAAGCCAGGCGAACCGCAAGATCAGACGACAACCGGGTCAAGGAGGTGGGGGTCGTTGTTACGTACGTTCCCAACCCTCGAACTGACGGGGTACGCCCGCAACATGCCGGCGGGCGCCGGCCCGAGCATCCCCGTCACGGCTTCCGGGTCGTTGACGCACGGGTCGAGCCAGCGCGACCAGGAGGCCTGTGGGAGAAGCACGGGCGAACGTGGATGCAGAAACTCCAGCCCACCGGCCGCGGTGGTGGTGATGATGGTGAAGGTCGCGAGCACACCGCCCGATGGCGGATGCCACACCTCGTAAAGACCCGCGAGCCCGGCGGGCGTATCGTCAGCCGGCCGTACCAGGTAGGGCTGTCCGCGGCGGGCGCCATCGGCCCGGTGCCATTCGTAATAGCCGGTTGCCGGTACCAGGCAGCGACGGGCGCGCAGCGCGGCACGGAACGCGGGCTTGGTGGCGACCGTCTCCGCCCGGGCATTGATCAGACGGTTACCGATCGCGACATCACGTGCCCATGATGGCACCAGCCCCCAGCGGGCCGTCCGCAACCGCGCGCCTGCCAGCGGCCCCTCAGACGGAATGACAACCACCGGAGCGATGTTGGTCGGTGACACGTTGAAGTTCGGCTGAACGCCGTCAGTCTCATCACGTGCCGCGAACGACTCCGTCAGTTGCCGTGCGCTCAAAGCGTTGGCGTAACGACCGCACACAGCATGACAGTCTGCCAGCGAGCGGCCCGGCCCGCATCCGGCCGTCACGGCCCCGGCCCGGCCCGGCCATCACCAATAGGCCATCACCGTCTGATCGCGTCGGGTGCCGACCATCGGCTGATCATCAACGGAACAGCCACGCGGCCGCGACAGCCAGGCAGAACAGCGCCACCATCGCGAACAAGGCCACCCAGAGCCCCGCCGGTATGCGGGTCAGGCGGGCCAGCTGGTCCGGGTCTGACGTCGGCGCACCGCGGCGACGGGTCCGCTGCACCTCGATGATCGGCCTCACCCCACCGATGAGGAGGAACCAGGTGATGAAGGCCGCGAACACCTCCTGCGAACGAAATGGCGCCAACATGGACACCGCGACGACTGTCGCGGCGCTCAGCACTATCGACAGTGCGCCAAAGGCGTTGCGGATGGCCACCAAGACCCCGAGCAGCAGCGCGACGCTCAGTCGCAACAACAGGCTCACCTGGTTGGCCGCCAGCAGCGCGGCACCGCCAAGCCCGAGGACGGAGGGCGTAATATAGCCGGCCGCTACCGTGATAACGACGCCTGGCCCGGTCGGGCGGCCCGCCGACACGGTTACCCCGGATGTATCCGAATGCAGCCGGATGCCGCCAAGGCGCCGGCCGCTTCCGACCGCCGCAAGCGCATGCCCACCCTCGTGCGCAATAGTGATCACATGTCGAGCCAGCGGCCACAGGCGATTGTTGAGCACCACGAGAAGGGCGACCGCGCCACCGGCAACGGCTGTCCATCGTGGCGGGTCACCTGTGGTGAACAACTGCATCCACTCGTCAGGCGTCGTACGTCTCCTGTCTCAACTGTCGCCGCCGACGGGCGGGTGCGGTGTCGGTGCGACCGCCAGGACCCGAGTATGCAATGCTCAGCAAAAGGGGTGTCAAGCACCAGGCGGTATGAGGTTCCGCCGGGTCACCGTGCCAAGGGTACGATCAGATAATCACTTCTCGTGGCCGATCGGGGCCGCCGGTCGAGTCATCGTCACGACAGGGAACGTCTGGAGGTAAGGAGCGGGTGGCGGATCTCGTCTACAAGCCAGTGGCCCGTTTCGCGCTCGGGGTCTTCAAGGCCCTCGATCTCACGTTGGACGTCCGGGGACAGGAACGCGTACCAGCCATCGGTGGATGCGTGGTAGCGATCAACCATGTATCATACCTGGACTTCGCGCTTGCCGGTGTTCCGTTCTGGTACTCCCACCGCCGCCTGGTACGCTTCATGGCCAAACATGAAGTCTTCACCCATCCGCTTGCCGGGCCTCTGATGCGGGGAATGCGTCATATCCCCGTCGACCGATCGGCGGGCGCCGGCTCATACCGTCACGCGGTGCGAGCTCTGCGGGCCGGCGAACTCGTGGGTGTCTTTCCCGAGGCGACGGTCGGTCGCAGCTTCTGTCTCCAGCCCTTCAAGTCAGGGGCGGCCCGGATGGCCGCCGAAGCAGGCGTTCCGATACTCCCAGTAATTGTTTGGGGCAGCCAGCGCATCCTCACCAAGGGGCGGCCGCGTAATTTCCGGGCCGCGCGAGGAACCCCCGTGTCGATCACGGTTGGTGAAGCGATCCCGGCGGTCGACCTGAAGGACGCCCAGGCTGGGACGCAACTGCTGGCTGACGCGATGGCGAAGCTTCTCGCCGACGCCCAGCGGGACTACCCGCCGCCGCCACCAGGCGAGTCACCATGGTGGCTGCCCGCTCACCTCGGTGGCTGCGCACCCACGCCCGAGGCGGTCGCGCGCGAGCGGGCCGCGCTCCGCGACAAGAAGAAGTAAGAGGCTCCGGCAATAGGGCGTTCGATCAGACAACGGCGTCCGGGTCGATGGATCGTGAGGCGGAGGAGGGAGACGCCGGAGGTATTGGGCGCTGGCCGAGGAGCCTGGGTATCCGTCCGCTGCCTCCGGTGGCTCCCTTCGCTGCCTTGCGCCGCACGCAC
>NZ_CAKJTP010000001.1:36034-43638 GCF_917627335.1 Protofrankia sp. CiT1
CCGCACCCAACCAGGGCCACCGCACCCAGCCAGGACCGCTCATGGCCGTTTCTTCGCGCCGCGGCAGGCACCGAGACGGCAGGACGGCAGCGGGCCTGCCGGGTTCGCCAATGCGCCCGGCCCTGTGCGCGAGCGGTGCCGCTCCGCTGGCCGCACCGGACGAATGCAGCGCCCCGGACCAGCGGCGCCAAGTGGATACACGACTGATCGAGATCCTTGCGGCCGATGCTCGGCCACCGCGGCCGGATGCTCTTATAGCACAGGGGTCAGCGACCCTTTACAGAAGGGGTGGCTGGAAATTTTTTCCAGCCACCCTCACGCTCAACAACCCCAGCCAGCATCCCCATCGGGCCAGGCAAAGACTACTTGTGGACAACATCGAAGCCTCGGATGTGTCCGGGCTCTCTAGGGAACAGGGACGACCCATTGGTAACCTCAAGCACCAACAACATTTGAGCTGAACCCCTTGGCTCGCCGGGTCCGTGTTGTAAAGAGACTCACCTGTTCGTTGTCGATGGAGGCGCCCACGATGGCTGTACAAGAGCTGGCGATGCCGGCTACTAGCAGGGCCGGCACGGTGGTCGCGATCGGGCAGCAGGTTCGAGTCCCGAAGACCGCCGAACTCGTCGCGGCCCACCTGCGGCGCCGCATCGTGCGGGGAGAACTCGTCGAAGGTGACGCGCTGCCGCCCGAGGCCACCCTCATGGAACAGTTCGGTGTCTCCCGGCCGACACTGCGAGAAGCATTCCGGGTCCTGGAATCCGAGGCGCTGATCACAGTCAGGCGCGGCGCACATGGTGGTGCGCGGGTGCACACACCAAACGGCGACATCGCCGCCCGCTACGCCGCCCTGGTTCTGGAGTACCGCGGTACCACGCTGGCCGATATCCACCAGGCCCGCGCTGTGATTGAGCCGCCCTGCGTGGCGATCCTGGCGGAGAACCACACACAGGATGACCTGGACAAACTCCGGCTCGCGGTAGGCGAGACCGCCGCCGCCACAGCGACCGACGATCCAGGCCAGTGCCTACAGGCCAATCTCGCCTTCCATATCCTGTTGGTGGATCTCGCTGGGAACACGACGCTCTCGGTTCTGTCGGGCATGCTGCGCCACATTCTCGATCTCGCAACGATCTCCCAGCCCGCCGCTGAGCGTGGACCCGAGCACCGGCTCGCCATCCGTCGGCGCCTCCTCGACCATGAACGCGTCGTGGACCTCATCGAGGCCCGTGAGGCTCGTGCCGCCGAAGATCTTTGGCGAGAACACCTACTGGAAGCCGGCCGTTACCTGACCGACGGTCCGGTGGCCGCGACCGTGCTCGATCTACTCGGCTGATCGGTAAGCTGATCGGTAAGGGCCCGTGACCGTTGTTCGGCCCCGCGTCAGAGCCCGGATTGGTTACGTGCCCGGTCAACCGCATCAGTTCGTGTCTCGAAAGGGCCGTCAGCAAGCAGCCCAGCAATCGACCAGCGCACGACCCACCAGCGATGGCCCTCATCGCAGATGACCTGGACGGCCCCAGCGCCGCCGGGAACGACAGCCACCTGGGGAGGACGGCGGCGGGCTCCTGCCCATGATCTGGAAAGTGAATGGCAGGGCGCCGCCAGCCGCCCGTCCGCTCTGCCAGATTCCCCCCGGCTTCCGGGCGCGCGTGAAGAACAATGATTACGCATCCTCTGGCCCCCAGATTCAGATTCTCTGAGGCCGCCCACCGCGCAGAAACTCCCAACCGCGCGGCCGTTGGCCGACTCGGCGGTCAACGGCCGGCCATCCGACGCTGTGCCGATGGCACGACCGCTCATCACCTGCCCAGGCAGACTTGCACCCCGCGCGGGAGTTGTCAAAGCACGATCGGCGGGCGCAGCCGACACCCGATCACCCCACCACAATTTGCGACTGAGAGTATTTCAATGACTTCACATTGCCACTACCCGTCAACCTGACAAACCCGCGGCCGGCGGAAACAAGTCGGCCCGCCCAGATGGCCGAGCTACCCGTCAGCGCAGTGGATCGAAAGGCGCGAGCTCGGCCGGAGAGCGGCCCGTGATGACCGCCTCGGCCACCAGCTGGCCGGTGACTGGTCCGAGTGTGATACCCCACATCCCGTGACCGCCTGCGACAAACACCCGTGGTGACGCGGTACGCCCGATCAGCGGAAGACCGTCCGGGCTACACGGGCGAGAACCAACCCACTCCTGCGTCCGCGTATCGAGATCGACGCCGGCCA
This sequence comes from Protofrankia sp. CiT1, assembly GCF_917627335.1. Lineage (NCBI taxonomy): Bacteria > Bacillati > Actinomycetota > Actinomycetes > Frankiales > Frankiaceae > Protofrankia > Protofrankia sp. CiT1. Next base: position 38,263 of record NZ_CAKJTP010000001.1, read on the forward strand.
GCAAGGGGCGAACCGCGTTGACGATCGCCATGACACGGCGGCGGTCGAGCGGCGCATGCGGCTCCCGGAACTCCATCATCCCGGCGATGCGCAGCCGCCCCCCCAGCGGTGTGCACGCCACCCGGTGGGCGGGAAAGTAGAGCGGGCCCTGCGGTAAGTCGCGTGCCGCGACGCTGAAGCTGTACCCGCGCCCCGCCTGGACGGGAGTCCGGACCCCAAACGAACGAACAAGATGGGGCAACCACGCACCGCTGGCAACTACCACCGCGTCGAACCGGCCACGCTGCCCGGTGGAGAGCTCCACGCTTACATCAGCGGCGCCAGCACGGTATCGATCATGACGATCAGCGTGGATGGCGAGCACACCGACGCCCTCCCGCACCTCACCACCCCGAGCCCGGACGCTGTTCGCGAGCGACAGCACAAAGCTCCCGGGATCGCAGAATCGCTGGCCATTGATGCGGACCGCAGCGTTGATCTTATCTGTCAGCGCCGGCTGCAGTGTGCGCGCCGCGGGGCCATCGAGCAGGTCAAAATCAACGTGCTGGCCAGCGTCGCGGATCTCCTCCAGCTCCATGACCAACGCATCCCGCTCCCGTGGGTCACGGTAACAGGCCAGAAAGGGCACGGCAGTAGGGGTGGGTACCGCCACGCCACCGGCGGCAAGGAGGTCGAAAGCGTCGAACGCCCGCCGGTTGACAGGCACAAGGGCACCCATCGCCGTCCGCCAACGGCTGACCGTGCTGTTGCGGGCGAATTCGGCAAGGAATCGCAGCAGCCGCGGGTCGGCACGCGGCGGTACATACACGGGGGATGTCGACCTCAACGCGGCCCGCAGGCCATAGCGCAGCACAGCCGGTTCCGGCAACGGTACCGCCAGGCTCGGAGTGAGCCAGCCGGCGTTGCCCCAGGACGACCCGGCGGCCACCTGGGCACGTTCGAACACTGTCACGCGGGCTCCGCGTTCCTGGAGAAACCACGCGGTGGCCAGCCCGACCATGCCGGCACCGACAACCGCCACCCGTTCCGTCCCGGGCGACCCGCGGCCGGCAGCGGAGCCCACGGATACCGGGCCTGCTTCTGATCTCCTGTCAGCGGACCAGTGCGTCATACCACCTCACCATCGGAACGCCAATTGGCCGTGGGTTGATCCGGTAGGCTGCGCCAGGCACGTACTGTCGTTGCCATGCGGCCGATGATGACGGTGGGCCACGCGTGATTCATGCGGTTCTCACCTATCTCACATGCCCGATATGCGGGCTGTCTCTCACCGTCGGCACCGGGCAGGTGCGCTGCCCGGACGGCCACGCGTACGACCTCGCTCGAGGAGGCCATCTGACGCTCACAACCGGCCGGGCCGCGGAAGTCGCCGGTGACCATGCGGAAATGGTCCGCTCACGAGAGGCGTTCCTCGCTGGCGGCCACTACGCGGCGCTCGCCGACCAGCTTGGCGCGGTCATCCGAAACTACACGATCAAAAATGGAGCGATCGGCGGTGAACAGGTCTTCGTCGACGTCGGCGCGGGCCCTGGCTACTACCTGGCGCATCTGCTGAACCTGTGCCCCAGCGCGGTCGGCATCGCGCTTGACGTGTCCAGGCAAGCGCTGCGGCGTGCGGCGCGTGCGCATCCGCGGATCGGCGCGGTCGGTGTGGACCTGCGCGGGCCGCTGCCGGTGCGCACGGGCACCGCCTCGGTCGTGCTCGATGTCTTCGCGCCGCGCAATGTCACGGAAATGCACCGCATCCTCCGGCCGGACGGACATCTCGTCATCGTAACGCCCACCGTCCGCCATCTGGCCGGACTTGTTGATTCGCTAGGTCTCGTCACGGTTGACGAACGAAAACCCGAGCGCCTCCGCTCGAAACTGGCTGGCTCCTTCGTCCAGCGGGACCAATGGACACTCGATCTGGATCTATCGCTTACCGCACAGGATCTTCTGCATCTCGTCATGATGGGTCCGACCGCACACCACCGGCGCGCTGCCGACATACAGCTGCTCATCGAGGAACGATGGCCGGCCGGCGCGGCCTCGACGGCTTCGTTTATGATCGAATTATACGAGCCCTACGGCACACGCTCCCGTAAAGAGGCGGTCCCGTGAACAGGCGGCCCGCTGGGTTCAACGAACGTTTTGGTCGGCCGTGAACATTGTTTTGACCGTGACCGGCACCAGCGCCCGCTGCGCGATGAGCCGCTCGAGTTCTCCGTACAGGCTGACGACAACCGCCTGATTCGCGTGCCCCAGCACCACTGCCCCCGGCTGGATGGCCTGGCGCGCGGCCGCGATGAGTTCGCCCGCCGTGACCCCCATCCGCGCGTCACCCACCGATCCGCTCCACATGAGGATCCGCGAATAGCCGAGTTCGGCAAGAACCGCTCGCGACCGCTCGTTATGCTCCCCGTACGGTGGGCGGAACCACGGTCGGGTGGTGACCCCGAATGTCCGGCTGACCCAGTCATCATTGCGTTCGACGTCAGCCCGCAGCGCCGCGTCGGAAAGGGTGCGGATACTCCGGTGGCTCCAGGTGTGGTTGACCATCGTGACCTGTCCGGATTCAATCAGCCGCCGGATGGCGTCAGCATGCTGGTTCCAGACGTTACGGTACATCCCGTTTGGCGCGAACGAGAGAGGAATATTCGTCCGGCTGGCGAAGCCGACATATCCGGCAACCGCGACGGGATTAAAGCCGTCGTCAATAGTAAGCGCAACCCGGCGAGTCGTCTCCGGCGCGTTGAACAGAATTTGTTGCTGTTGGGGCACGGCGGACGACGCCGACGGGCTGGCTGCCGGCTGCACGCTCGATGACGCCACCACCGGTGCCTGCAACCGCGGGACCGGCGTATCGGGCAACATGTGCGCAGACGGACCGCCAGGCTGCGGAGCGACCGCTGGCGGGGCGGGCTTCGGCCGCTCCCTGGCACAGCCGACAAGCATGTCAGCGGCTCCGAGGGCAAAAATTTTAGCAAGGATACGTCGGTCCACCCACGGGATTCTGAGGACTCCGACTACGGAGCGCAACTACAAGGACATGGATCTCGCCGCTCCGCGCAGTCGGGCCCCCTGCGGCAGGCCACGGATCCGGGCAACAGGATCAGACCACGAGCCGGGACCGCCAGCTGCCCACCGCGTCCGGATGCGCGCCGTTGGCCGCGAACCAGCCCGACAGGCCGCCCGGGTAATCGTCGATGGTGGCCAGCACCCGCTCAACAGCCGAGGTCGAGGTCGTGATCAGATCGGAAGCGCCCCAGCCCGCACCAGGTAGCAACGGATTGTTACCAACCCGACGCAACACTGCCGGCATATTCGCGGTTGTGGCCGCGTAATCCGCGAGTATCGCCTGTTGTTCGACGCCCGCCGCGCGCAGCAGGACCGCCACGACAAGGCCGGTCCGGTCCTTGCCGGCAGCACAGTGCACAAGTACCGGGCCAGGCGTGTGGGCCACGAGATGCATGATTTCGACCACCCGTGGTCCGGCGAGCTCGACGATCGCCCGGTACATCGTGCCCAGGCCACCAGCGAGCGCGGCGGCGGTTTCGGACGTGGGGCTGGCGGGGTCGACATCACCGAGCAGCGGGATCCTCCGGACATCGGTCGTCGCCGATTCCAGCGGGTGCGGGCCGCCGTCCTGCTCAACCGGCGACCGCAGGTCGATGACCACGCGGGGCGGCCATTCGAGGTCGAACACCGGCGCCCGATCGCCATGCCGTGGCGCGTCGCTGCGGTAGAGCACACCGGCTCGGGTGCACCCGCCGTCCTCGGTCGGCAAGCCGCCCAGGTCACGCAGGTTCACCAGTTGATCTCGGCTGGGCCGCGCTGACGATCCGGCTCGAGCCCGCCGGGCCGCCGATGCCGACGAGCTGTCGGTGGCCGGCTCGGGTGCCGCGATCTCGCTGCCGCTCATGGGTTCGCTCCCGCCTGATCGTCCGATCGCGTTCCAGTGGACCACACGTATCCGTCCCAGATCTGAACCCAGAGCCAAGATTTACGGCGTGTTCCGGAAGTCGTCGTTCGACCAGGGAGCCGCGTCCAGGCGGCTTCCGACGCACGCCCTAGCTCGGGCAACAGGGACTTGTCCAGCTCGCGCCGCCCGGGCGGCGACCGACGAGCCGGGGCACCCGCGCATCGTTGTGCGATGCGCGGGGAGCGATGACGTGAGGCATGTGCCCCAGCCCCGCGACGTCACCTCCCCTGGTGCCGGTCGCTCTTACGCCGAGTGGATCGGCCATGACGCCTTCCCCGGACGTCCGCGGCCGCGGATGCGGCCCCGAAGTCCGGCCATACAATCGCGAACGGCAATGCGCCGGTACATGCTGTGATGCTACAAAGTTTAGACGATTTCATCCGATTTGCACTGTCAGGCGACAGCGACAGGCGATCTGGTCGCGCTCGGCTTGCCTCCACGGGCCGTCCGCCCGGTACCGCGGAAACCGACAGGATCGCCAGGACCGACAGGACCGGCAACGAAGAGGGGTGGGCGTGAACCTGCTGGAGGCGGCGTTTCTCGGCGCGGTCGAGGGACTGACAGAGTTCCTCCCGGTATCGAGCACAGGACATCTGACGATCCTGGAAAAACTGCTCGGGTACTCCATCGACGATCCCGACATAACCGCGTTTACCGCGATCATTCAGGTCGGCGCGGTCTTCGCGACGCTGCTGTACTTCCGCAAGGATCTGGGGAGGATCCTGGCCGTCCTGCTCCGCGGTATCGTCCAGCCTCGCTGGCGAGGCCACCCCGACTACTTGTTCGGATGGGCGGTGCTGCTCGGCTCGCTGCCCATCGGCGTGGTCGGGCTGCTGTTCAAGGACGTGATCGAAACGACCCTGCGCAGCCTCTGGTTCGTGGGCATCGCGCTCATCATGTGGAGCGGTGTCATGGCATACGCCGACGGCAACGCCACCCAGAAGCGACATGAGGAGGACGTCACCTGGAAGGACACTCTGGCCATCGGCCTGATCCAGTGTGCCGCGCTCATCCCCGGCATCTCCCGGTCCGGCGCGACGATGTCGGCCGGTCTGACCCGAGGCCTCGACCGAGTGACTGTCACCAGACTGTCGTTCTTCCTTTCCATCCCTGCGCTGTTCGGTGCCGCGGCCCTACAGGGCGTCAGCGCGGCCAGCAACATCTCGCACGGAGTTGGCTGGACACCGACGATCATCGCTACGCTCGTCAGCTTCGCCGTCGCCTATGTCGCCATAGCCTGGCTACTGAAATTCATCGGCAAGAACAACTACGACATGTTCATCATCTACCGGATCATCCTCGGGGTGGCCGTGCTGCTCCTCGTCGGGACGGGCGTCGTCGCGGCAACCTGACGATCGAGCCGAGCCAGCTCAGGCAAGGCCAAGCAGGCCAAGCAGGCCAAGCAGGCCAAG
>NZ_CAKJTP010000001.1:44073-67792 GCF_917627335.1 Protofrankia sp. CiT1
ACGAAACGGCCGCGCATACAGCAGTACCCGCGTAGGGTCGCGGGGTGGCTCGGGTCGTCGTGGTCGGCGCGGGGGTCGGCGGGCTGGCGACAGCCGCGCGGCTGGCCGCCGCCGGGCATCGCGTCACCATCTGCGAGCGGGCGTCCGACGTCGGCGGCAAGCTCGGCAGGTTCAGCCAGGACGGTTTCACCTTCGACACCGGGCCATCCCTGCTGACCATGCCGGAGGTTTTCGCGGACCTGTTCGCCGCCACCGGCGCGCCCCTGAGCGACCTCCTCGAGCTACGCCGGCTGGACCCGATCGCTCGCTACCGTTTCGCCGACGGAACCCTTCTTGACGCCCATGCCGACGACGACGCGTTCACCGCCGAGCTGGACGCCGTCCTTCCTCCCGGCTCCGGCCAGCAGTGGCGCCGCCTCGCCGCCCACGCCGAACGCCTGTGGGAGGCGACCCGGGAGCCGTTCCTGTCCGCCCCCACCGCCGGCGTCCGGTCGTTGGCCAGCCTGGCGCTACGGCGTCCGGGCGACATCTCCACCATCGCGCCGGGGCTGACCCTGCGTGGGCTCGGCCAGCGTCATCTGGCCGACCACCGGCTGCGGATGTTCCTGGACCGGTATGCGACCTACACCGGCTCCGATCCACGCCGGGCACCGGCGGCCCTCGCGGTCATCGCGCATGTCGAGCGTTGCTACGGCGGCTGGTACCTCCCGGGCGGCCTGCACCAGCTCGGCCAGGCCGTCGCGGAGCGGGCTGTGTGCCTTGGCGCGCGCCTGCTGCTCGACCAGGCGGTCATCGCGATCACGCGCGGTGCGGGTGGCCGGGCAGCCGGAGTACAGCTTGCCGACGGCGGGCGCATCGACGCGGATCTGGTCGTGTCGGGCGTCGACGCCCAGACGGTGTACGGCATGCTCGCGCCCCACCGACGGGCGGAGCGGCGGCTGCGCCGAGCGCGGGCATCGCTGGCCGGCTTCGTTCTGCTGCTCGCCCTGCGCGGGCGGACGCCAGATCTCGCCCATCACACGGTGCTGTTCCCCGCTGACAACGACGACGAGTTCGACGCGGTATTCGGCGGGCGCCTAGCGGTCGATCCGACAATCTACATAAGCGCGCCCGACGATCCTGCCCTCGCGCCGCCGGGCTGTGAAGCATGGTTCGTCCTGGTGAACGCGGCCCCGCATGCAACACGTCTCCCGCCAGGCCGCGCGAGGGGCCGTGCCTCGCCCGGTGGCACCAACAGCGGCAGCGGCTCGGTCAACCGCTCGGTCAACCACGGGCTGGACTGGGAGCGGCCAGGGCTTGCTGACGCCTACGCCGCCCGGATCCTGAACCTGATGGCCGAGCGCGGCCTGGACGTCCGGGAGCGGCTGCGGTGGCAACACGTGATCACTCCAGCTGATCTGGAACAGCGGACGGGCGCGGTCGGCGGGGCGATCTATGGGACGTCCTCCAACGGCCTGCGAGCGGCGTTCCTGCGGCCGGGCAACCGGTCGCCGATTCCGGGCCTGTTCCTCGTGGGCGGGTCATCTCACCCCGGGGGCGGCCTCCCCCTGGTCGCCATGTCCGCAAAAATCGTTGCCGACATGATCGGCCCCGCGTAGTGCCGCATACCGCACAGCGAAAAACCGCCGCTATTGCCCGCACCCGTCACTCCCGTCACTCCCCGTCACCGCGGCCGCCCGCCGCCGGGCCCACTTCCCCACCTGACAATCCAGCGGCTGCCCACAGCCCACCGCCGGGCACCGCCGAAGCCGGCCGTGGCCGCGTCCGAAGCACCCGGTGAACCACCGTGCCGAGCTGGACCAGACCGCAGGCGCACACCGTGGCCGTGGCGACAGCGCCAGCCAGACCGGCAAGGCCGGCTCTCCCGGGGTCGACCGACGCGCCCACCATCGTCAGGACAGTGATGATGATCCGGGTAGGCCGCTCACCGACCGTCACGACGCCAATCTCGGCGAACCCCACGTTCCCGGCTCGGGCGCGCAGGTATTCCAGCAGGCTGACCGCGGCCCCCGCGGCTGCGCACGCCGCACCGGGCGCACCCAGCAGCCAGAAGGCGACAATGTAGAATCCGTCACAGATCCGGTCAGCCAGCGAGTCAAGGACATACCCCCAGGGGGTCACCCGACGGGTGAGGACGGCCACACATCCGTCAAGGTTGTCCAGCAAACCACCACCCACCACGATCATCGCGGCAATCAGCGGGAACAGGCCACCCGATGCCGCGGCTGGCAGCATGGCGCTGGTCAGCAGCATCCCGGCCACCGTGATCGACGTCGGGCCGATGCCACGCATGGCCAACGGGCGTCCCAGCCGGTAGACCAGACCGAGCCAACGGCGAACGAACCACATACCGCTTGTGGCATCGTAGCCTCCGTGCAGGCCCGACCACTCCCTGAGAAAACCGTCACGGTCGGGCACCGGGGTGGTCACCAAGCCATCGTGCCTTCTGCGTATGGTTCCGTCGTCCGGCATGACCCACTTTGGATGACGGCCCAACTACCGACGACTGTCAGCCCCCTTCGAGAAGCCGCCGCCAGGCGGCCGCAGGAGACATCGGTGACCAAGCACTCGCCCCTGGTCGTGGAGACACTCGACGACCTGAATCCGACAGCGGTTTTCAACGCGGAACGTGACCAGGTGGTGGTTGCGGTCCGTATCACACCCGTATTTGGCACCTTGGATCTCGACCTGGTAGCAGCGGTCGTCGACGCGGCAAACCTGGCCGGCTTTGCCCTCGTCCGCGAACGGCCCTTCCGGGACGAATGGCTGCTGTGTGTCTTCGACGCCTACGAGGATCACGACTGACGGGCCTCCCGTCAGCCGGACAGGGCGCGGAACACCTCACGGGTGGCGGTCGAGCGGTTCAACGTGATGAAGTGGATGCCGGGCGCACCACCGGCCAGCAGCTTCTCGCACAGGTCCGTTGCGACCGCCACGCCGATCGCCCGCACCGCCACCGGGTCGTCGGCCACCTCGTGCAGCCGTTCGGCCAGATCCGCGGGGAAAGCGGCGCCGGACAGCTGCGCCATCCGCTCGATCTGCGCGACGTTCGTCACGGGCATCACCCCGGGGATGATGGGCGCCTCGCAGCCGAGCCGGCGGACCCGCTCGACCAGACGGAAGTAGGCGTCCGCATCGAAGAAGAACTGGGTGATCGCGTAGTCCGCGCCCGCGGCCAGCTTGCCGACCAGATACCGCGCGTCGGTGTCGAGGTCGGGCGAACGTGGATGCATATCTGGGAACGCCGCGACCCCGACACAGAAGTCACCTAGCGACCGGACAAGGCGTACAAGATCCTCGGCATAGCGCAGACCCTGTGGATGCGCGACCCACGTGCCCCGCGGATCACCGGGCGGATCGCCACGCAACGCGAGGACATTGTGCACCCCGGCGCCGGCGTAACTGCCGATCACCTGCCGCAGCTCGGACACGGAGTGGTTGACCGCTGTCAGGTGACCGATCGGTGTGAGAGTGGTCTCGGCCGCGATCCGTTCGGTCACACCGACGGTTCCCTTGCGGGTGGACCCGCCCGCGCCGTACGTCACCGACACGAAGGACGGATGCAGGGACTCCAGCTCCCTGATCGCTGTCCACAGATGGCGTTCCCCCGCCGGGGTCTTCGGTGCGAAGAACTCGAACGAGAACGACGTCCGCCCGGACGCGAGGAAGTCCCGCACCGTCAGCGCCCGTGATCCCAGCACACTCCTGACCACCGTCATGTGCTCGAGGGTAGTGGGTACCACCCCGCGAGCACGGGTTCACAAGCGCACCGGGCCGTCCGGAGCGGGACTGCACACCCGTACCCGCCCGGAGCCGCTGCCGGCCGACACACGGCGCTGCGCCGCCGGGTCAGCCGGAACACTGACATCGACGGCACCGACGTCCGCCGACTCGACGTCCACCGCATACGGGCCGTCCGGGACGACAACCGTGACCGAGCCGCTGTGGCTGTGCGCGCTCACCTTCTCGGGCGCAGACGCGAAATGCAGGATGACATCCCCCAGCCGGCTGCGTGCGGTGACCCTGCCGCCGCCCAACTCACGTCCGGCGATGGTGCCGGAATCCGTCAGCAGGACAAGATCACCGTCGGATCCCCACAGCGTCACCTCCCCGCGGCGCACCTCCGCCCGGACGCCGGTCGCCTTCGGCAACGTCAGCCGCACCCGGGCCTCGCTGGCCCGGCCGTCGATACGCAGCAGGTCACCGTTGCGGGCCAGCGCCGGGCGGGTCCGCCCGACTCGCCGCCGGACGGTCATCTCCAGGCGGGCGTCGGTCCGGTCGGTCTCAGCGATCTCGACCCGGCCGGCGGCCAACCGGACCTCGACGGCGCCGACCTCCGCCACTGTCTGGCAGATCTCCGCCGGTGGCCGGTACAGCAGCGTGAGGCCGCCGGCCGCCGCGCACACCAGGACGACGGCCGCTACGACCACGACCACGCTTGTCATCTGTCCCCCGTTCTATGAGCGAAGCTGTGAGCGGAGCTCCGCGCGCGAATGTGATCCGCACATTCTCGCTGGTGGTGATCCCCTGAGGAGAAGGATGCGTACGGTGACCGGCCCGACCGAGAAAATCGTGATCGTGGGAGCGGGTCTCGGCGGCCTGTCCGCCGCCCTGCGCCTAGCCGGCGCCGGGCGGCACGTCACCGTGGTCGAACGTGCCGAGGTCCCGGGTGGGCGGGCTGGCCGGCTGCGCATCAACGACTACCAGTTTGACACCGGGCCGAGCGTGCTCACCATGCCGGACCTGATCGCCGACGCATTCGACTGCGTCGGGGAGAACATCGACGACTGGCTGCGGCTGCATCCGGTCGACCCAGTGTACCGGGCCTGCTACGCCGACGGTTCCACCCTCGATATCCACGCCGACCCGGACGCGACCGCCGATGAGATCACCCGTGTGTGCGGGCCGGCCGAAGCCGCCGGGTACCGCCGGTTCGTCACGTTCGTGTCCGACCTGTACCGGGCGCAGTTGCGCGACTTCATCGACGCTTCGATCGACTCGCCCCTGAGCCTGTTACGGCCGTCCCTGGCCCGGCTGGTTGCCCTCGGTGCCTTTCGCCGCCTCGAGCCCATGGTGGGCCGCTATCTGCACGACGAGCGAACCCGCCGGGTGTTCTCGTTCCAGGCGATGTACGCGGGCCTGTCCCCGCAGGACGCTCTCGCGCTGTACGCCGTGATCGCCTACATGGACTCGGTGGCCGGCGTGTACTTCCCGGTGGGCGGCATGCACGCCGTTCCGGCTGCCATGGCCCTCGCCGCTGCCAAGCACGGAGTGACGTTCCGTTACAGCACCACCGTGACCGGGGTGGAGATCCGCGGCCGACGGGCGGCCGCGGTCCACACGTCCTCGGGTGAGCGCATCGCCGCGGATGTGGTGGTACTCAATCCCGATCTCCCGACCGCCTACCGCGAGCTGCTGCCCGCCGCTGTCATGCCACGCCGGGTCCGCGGCCTGCGCTACTCACCGTCATGTTTCCTGCTGCTGGCCGGGTCAGGAGCCGACTACGGTGACCGGGCCCATCACACGATCCACTTCGGCCGGGCCTGGCGACGCACCTTTGACGAGATCATCAACCGAGGCGAACTGATGAGCGATCCGTCGTTCCTGGTCACGACGCCGACGATCGGCGATCCGACGCTGGCTCCGGCCCGCCGGCACAGTTATTACGTGCTGTTCCCGACACCGAACCTCACCGCGCCGCTGGACTGGTCGGTACTGGGCCGACGTTACCGTGACGAGGTGATCGAGACCCTCGAACGGCGTGGATACGTCGGTTTCGGTGCCGCGATCGACGTCGAGCATGTGATCACCCCCGCGGACTGGCGGGCCCAGGGCATGGCGGCCGGCACGCCGTTCGCCGCCGCCCACACCTTCGGCCAGACCGGCCCGTTTCGCCCCTCGAACCTGGCCCCGGGCCTGGACAACGTGGTGTTCGTCGGCAGCGGGACCCAACCGGGCGTCGGCGTGCCGATGGTGATCATTTCTGGGCGCCTGGCCGCCGAACGGGTGCTCGGGCGCGACCGGGCCTACCGCTCCCGGGCGCCGCGCGGACCAGCGGCCTGAGCGCGCCGGAACGAAAAACCGTCTTTGCCGGGCACCCATTCCTCCCTGTTGCCGGTCACTGTGCGGCCATCGTTCGCAACGGCCGAGTGCCCTCGCTTCAAGTCCCGGTTCCAGGCGCTGGCTGCGAGACTGAGGCCATGGACGAACGGCACGCCCCCGAGACCGCGCCGGCCGGCTCCAGCCTCACCGCGCCCGGCTCCGGCCGGGACGGCAGGACACTGGCCAGCCCGGATACGAGCACCGATGCCGATCACCTGGAACGTGTTCTCTTCGAGATCAAAAAAGTGATCGTCGGTCAGGACCACATGATCGAGCGGATGCTGGTGGCGCTGCTTGCCCGCGGGCACTGCCTGCTGGAGGGTGTGCCGGGAGTGGCCAAGACCCTCGCCGTCCAGACGCTGGCGACAGTGGTCGGCGGAACGTTCGCGCGCATCCAGTTCACCAGCGACCTGGTCGTGTCCGACATCGTCGGTACCCGCGTGTACCGCCAGACCCGGGAGACCTTCGACGTCGAGCTGGGCCCGGTCTTCGCGAACTTCATCCTCGCGGACGAGATCAACCGCGCGCCCGCGAAAGTGCAGTCGGCGCTGCTGGAGGTGATGTCCGAGCAGCAGGTCTCCCTCGGCGGTGTCACCCATCGGCTGCCCGCGCCGTTTCTGGTGCTGGCCACGCAGAACCCGATCGAGTCAGAAGGCGTGTACCCGCTTCCGGAGGCGCAGCGCGACCGGTTCCTCATGAAGATCAACGTACCGTACCCGACCGGCAGCGAGGAACTGGAGATCGTCCAGCGGATGGGCGTGCGACCGCCCGCGGCCGAGTGCGTGCTGGACCCCCAGACGCTGCTGAAACTACAGCGGCATGCCGCCGAGGTGTTCGTCCACCACGCGATCGCCGACTACGCCGTGCGTATGGTGCTGGCGACCCGGTCACCCACCGAATTCGGGATGCCCGAACTTACCGGCCACCTGGCCTACGGCGCGTCGCCGCGCGCCTCGCTCGGTCTGGTCGCGGCGGCCCGCGCGCTGGCGCTGCTGCGCGGACGGGACTACGTGGTGCCCGACGACGTCGCCGCGGTGGCCCTCGACATCCTGCCGCACCGGTTGGTGCTCTCCTACGAGGCGCTGGCGGAAGGGCTGTCCACGGACGCCATCGCCGAGCGCGTTCTCCAGGCCACCCCACCGCCACAGGTCGCGCCACGCCAGCACGGCTACTCCGGGCGCTGGACCACGAACCCGCACGGCTTTCCCGAGTACCACAACCAGGGGACAACCGCGTGAGCGCCCACCGCTCCTCCGCTGGGGCCTACGGCTCCTCCGCTGGGGCCTACGGCTCCTCCCCCGCATCGGGAACGGCTGGCCCGCTCGCCGCGGATCCGTCGATCGAACGCGCCCTGCGTCGTCTGGAGCTGACCGTCACCCGGCGCCTGGACGGGCTGCTGCTCGGTGATCACCTGGGCCTGGTACCCGGATCCGGAACCGAAAAAGCCGAAAGCCGTACCTACCACGTCGGCGACGACGTCCGGCGGATGGACTGGGCGGTCACCGCCCGTACCACCGTCCCGCACGTACACGACCTCATCGCCGACCGCGAGCTGGAGACCTGGGTACTCGTCGACCTCACCGCCAGCCTGGAGTTCGGCACCGCGGCCTGGGAAAAACGCGACCTCGCGATCGCCGCTGTCGCCGCGGTCGGCTACCTGACCGCACGCGGCGGCAACCGGCTGGGAGCGTATGTGCTCTCCGGTACCGGCCCGCGCGTACTACCCGCCCGTACCGGTCGCAACAGCCTGCGAGCACTGCTACGGACCTTGCTGGCAACACCGCGTACCGCGCTGGACCGCCCGGCCAGCGCGCCGAACGTCTCCGCGGCGACCGATCTGGCCGCGGCCGTGAACGGACTGCGTAACCCGCCCCGGCGCCGCGGCCTGGCTGTCGTGATCTCGGACTTCCTGTCGACGGACCTGTCGTGGGAACGGCCACTGCGCGCGCTCGCCGGACGCCATCAGGTACTTGCCGTCGAAATAGTCGATCCACGCGAGCTTGAGCTCCCGCGGGTCGGGCTGCTCACCGTCATGGACCCGGAGACCGGCGCGACGCTGGAGGTACCGACCTCGTCCCGCCGGCTGCGCGAGTCCTACGCCCGCGCCGCCGCGGCGCACCGCCGCGAGACCGACGCCGCGCTTCGCCGGGCCGGCGCCGCCCACCTCGTCCTGCGGACCGACACCGACTGGCTCGCCGACATCGTCCGCTTCGTCCTGGCCACCCGCCGCAGCCGCGGCGCGGGCCGGCGTCCGCCGGTCACGGCCCGGCCGGCCGGGCCGGCACGATGACCTTCCTCGCCGGCCACTGGCTGTGGCTGCTGCTGCTGGTCAGCGCGCTGACTGTCGCCTACATCGTGCTGGCGCTGCGCCGGAAGGTCTACGCGGTCCGGTTCGCCAGCGCCGGGCTGCTCGCGTCGGTGCTGCCCCGGCGCCCGCAGTGGTGGCGCCGGCATGTGCCGGCCACCGTCCTGTTGCTCACGCTGGCCACCATGGTGTTGGCCCTCGCGCGGCCGGCGAGGGCGGACCGGGTGCCCCGCGAACGCGCGACAATCATGCTGGCGATCGACGTCTCGAATTCGATGGCAGCAACGGATATCCCTCCCAACCGGCTCGAGTCGGCCAAACAGGGCGCCGAGGCGTTCGTCAATCAGCTACCACCGCGGATCAACCTCGGCCTGGTGTCATTCGCCGGCTCGGCGGCGGTTCTCGTCCCGCCGACCACGGACCGCGAAACGGTCCGTTCCAGCATTCACAGCCTGCAGCTGGGTCCGTCCACCGCGATCGGCGAGGGTATCTTCGCCAGCCTGCAGGCCATCACCGTGCTGGGGGATCAGGTCATCGCGGACGGCCAGACGCCACCACCGGCGGCCATCGTGCTGCTCTCCGACGGGGAGACCCAGCGGGGACGCCCGAATTCCGAGGCCAGCCAGGCCGCTGTAAGCGTCCGGGTGCCGGTGGACACGATTGCCTACGGCACCCCGGACGGTACCCTCGACGTCGGCGGCCAACAGCTCCCCGTCCCGGTCAACGAGGCGGCATTGCGCGAGATCGCACGGACGACTGGGGGCTCCTACCACCGGGCCACGTCCGGCGACGAACTGCGGTCGGTGTATAAAAAGCTGGGCAGCTCCATCGGATACCGTACCGAGTTCCATGAAATTACCATGTGGTTTGTGGGGCTGTCGCTGTGTCTCGGCCTGACCGCCACGGCACTGTCGCTGGCCTTCTCGTCCCGAATCCCCTGAAGGGCTCCGGTGGCAGGGCGTTCGATCAGGAAGCGGCGTCCGGCTGGATGGAGCGCGAGGCGACGGAGGGAGCCGCCGGAGGTGCTGGGTGACGACCGACAAGCCGGGTACCCATGGCGTTGCGCGGCGATGGCTGGGGAGCGAGGCGGCGAGGCGTGCGCCCCAGCCCCGCGACCCCGCGTCCCCTGTTGCCGGTCGTGCCGACCCACCGGATCCCCTGGCCGGGAAGAAGCGCTGTGCGTGCGTGTGAGCTGACCGCCGCGGGGATCACCGCGCCCGAGCTGCGGCGCTCCTACCTGGCATGCCGCCAGCTCAACGCCGCCCATGGCCGCACATACTTCCTGGCGACCCTGTTACTGCCCATCTGGAAACGGCCATACGTCCACGCGCTCTACGGATTCGCGCGGTATGCCGACGAGATCGTTGATGATCTTGACTCCATGCTCCCCGACGCCGAACGGGCGGTCTGGCTGCGTGGCTGGGGCGAGGAGTTCCTGGCTTACGCACGGTCGTGCCCGGCCACGACCGCCACGACTGGCATGACCGGCATGACCGGCATGACGTCCGTGCTACCGGCGGTTGTCGACACGATCCGGCGCTGGAACATCCCGCTTGAGCACTTCGAGGCCTTCCTGCGATCCATGGCGATGGACCT
The DNA here is from genome assembly GCF_917627335.1 of Protofrankia sp. CiT1. Classification (NCBI taxonomy): domain Bacteria; kingdom Bacillati; phylum Actinomycetota; class Actinomycetes; order Frankiales; family Frankiaceae; genus Protofrankia; species Protofrankia sp. CiT1. Next base: position 54,077 of record NZ_CAKJTP010000001.1, read on the forward strand.
CACGACGACCTCCTACCCGGCCTGGGACGATCTGATGGTCTACGTCCACGGCTCGGCCGTGGCGATCGGCCTGCAGATGGTGCACGTCCTGGAAGCCAACGGCGCCGCGGCCCTGCCCTACGCCCGCGATCTGGGTACCGCCTTCCAGCTCGCGAACTTCATCCGGGACGTCGGCGAGGACCTGCGCCGCGGCCGGATCTACCTCCCTCAGGAGTCGCTGGACCTGTTCGGCGTGACGCCCGAGCGCCTCGGCACAGGCGTGGTGGATGGCCCGGTCCGCCGGCTGCTCGCGTTCGAGATCAGCCGTGCCCGGGAACTGTTCCGTGCGGCAAAGCCCGGCATCCGGCTGCTGCACCCGACATCACGCGACTGCGTCCACACCGCGTTCCAGCTTTATCAGGGCATTCTGGATGAAGTGGAACGCGCCGACTACCAGGTCCTGGACAAGCGGGTGGCTGTCGGGCTCGGCCGGCGGGTCGCTGTCGCCGGCCCCGGCCTCGTCCGCGCCGCCCGCGTCCGCCGCGCCACCCCGCCTGCGATCTGATGATTACGAGCGCCCGACAACAGGGGAATGGATCAAGGAAGGGAGTTGGGGCGCGGGAGTCGCCCTGCGTTGGGCGTCGACCGGCAAGCCGGGGTACCCGCGCGTCGCGCGGCAATGGCTGGGCAGCGATGGCGCGATGCGCCGCCCAGGCGCCGCGAGCCGGACAGTCCTGTTGCCGGGCGCTCTAACTCGAGCAGGGACGCGGCCTCAGCGGCGGCTCGTCAGAATATGTGAGACCAGAGCGATACACCTCATATGGAACGTCATTATTCGTCTGAAATACCCGCTTAAGGTCCGCGGCACACATGATTGAAATGTGCCGAGTGCGGGCAATCCCATTCTGGTCGAAGGCAAGAATGCCACTGACCCCTTCATACTGATGAAGGTCGACAGACTGGCGAATCTGACTGTACACCATTTTCGGATTGATTTGCGCCGGATCCCACGAGTGATCAATACCAACGGCGGGCCGACGGCTTGCGATATCGGTGACTGAACGCAACAAGAGGCGGGCCGCATCGTAGCCGAGGCTAACCCATTCCTGGATTGGCTTGCTTCCATCACAGAAGCCCAGCGCGTCACGGATATCGTTGAGAAAGTTTATGCGTTCAGGCTGATGGGCATTTTTTAGCTGCTCACAGAAGCCGAGTTGCCCACGGGATATATAAGCCACCGGAAGCGTGGTCGGAGCAACAGCCCGCATTTCGGAATTAGCGATGTAACGACTCACCGATCCGTCGGCCAACAGGGTCGGGAGCCTACCGCCGCAGTCGGTGTAAACCCGGGAAACAAATGCGGGAAATTCGGTGTATCGGCCACCAAAGAAGACTATTCCGTCGAACTTGTCAGAACAGATGTCACTGACATCTGTTCCGCTGGGCCAGAATTTTTCTCTGTAATGATCTACAAACTCGGCATGTAGATCATTACGAAGAGTGTTGACATACAGGTCTTCGTCGCCACCGATGCGCCCCTTGGCGCCATAGGTGTAGAAGTTGATGATCGCATCGCGATGCAGCATCTGGCTGACATAGGAATGGATCATACCTACCTCATCCCTGTTGGACGGCGAGAGCTGCAGGTAGAGATTGGACGCGCCGGCGATGCCATCGGCCGAGGTGGTCAGCGTGAGAGTCGGCAGCCCGACCGCGTCAAGCGACTGGAGCATGTACTGGGTTTTTGTCCGGCTATCCAGCTGAGCTACTGTCGCGATCACTGTCGGGTCGTCATGTACCAGCTGGGCCAGCATCGGTACAAGTTTGTCAGCATGGCGTGTTTCGTCGCCGACGTTACCCACAATCACTCGTAGATATGGACTGGCCGGATTGTTATCGGCCTCATGCATAGCTCGGTACTGAGCTGCCGCTACACCTTCCAATCCTTCCCGCTCAGCATCAAAGACTTCGTCACCGAGGCGGGAGTCAGTCCTGGTGAACGCGGCAAGATAGACCAGTGTCACCAACGGCCGGTTACGCTTGACCTGGTGGGCACTGGCAGCTTCCCGATTTTGCGCGAAAATTTTCTTCTGTACGCCTGTCAATCGTTCATCTGGTCCAAAGGCCTGTCGATCGGAGCCACTGTAACCGATGCACTGCCGATCGATATAAATAACCCGCAGCGTATCGCCACGATGAAGAGGAAGCGTCGCGCATCCAGGGTGTATCTGACCTACTATCCAAATCACGAAAGTGCTTATGAGTAAGAGTACAACCACGGCTGGCATCCAGGGCTGAGCCAGCCACGGCGGACGCGCCGGGATGACTACCGGTAACCTGTCCTTGATGTTCAGATTATTGATACCAGATACCGCTACCGGCAACAGCCACGTATCGGGATGCCCTCGTTTGCCCGCCATGGGCAGCCGGTCATGAACAGTCGAATACGCGGCATCCAGGCCCATCAACGGCACTACTCTGCCGTCGGTGACGGCCTCAGCAAGTGGCGTCCCGTTCAGCGGCACATCCACCCCCCTTGTAACGATCAGCAGGGGGTCGGTCCACCCGTCACCGCGCACAGCGGTAACCGCTCGTATGAGTGCGTATCCGGCGTTGTCGGGCGCTACGGCGTCCAGCAGTATCACCGGGTACGCCGTACGCCGCCACGGTCGTAGCCGCCACGGTCGACGCCGATACTGCACCCGCAGATCTTCCAGAAACGCGTCCGTCAGGAGCCGATCGATGGCTTCGGGTTCCTCATCGGCGCGTGGACCGATAGTCAACCGCTCGGCGACCGCCAGGAAGGTCGAGGCTGGCCCAGACGCGAGGTACTGCTGCCTCCTGAACCAGCGGAACTCATGCCCTGCCCCGGGAAGTCGTCCGCTGACGAGGAGCCGCAGCGCCACCACCGGCAACACCCTGACAAACAGCGACAGCAGCAGCCCCAACCAGCCGGTAAAACCGTGGTCTAATCCGCCCTCACCCTGGCCTCCCCGCAGCCCGAACTCCCGGCGCAGCCGTCTGGCCAGCTCCCGTTGCCGCTTGGCGACCGGCACGTTGGACAGGTTCTGCGCGGTCAGCCAGTCGACCAGCGTGAAGCAGCGAAAGCGCAGCGGGTCACGGCTGAAACGACCTACCGCCAACTTTTCATGTAACTGGTGGAGTAGCGGCTGCAGCCCACTGACCTGTGTGACGTCGACGTACGTATGCGGCACACGTCGCTTGCCTGACTCGACAAACCGCCCGGCAAGTACCTTCAACGCCGAGTCCGCCGTGCCCGCATCCACCAAACACAGCACCGGTATCCGCCAGTCAGTACGGCCAAACCGGTTGGCATGCCGCGAGCGCGTCACTATGGACTTGACAAGCTGCACCAAGATCGTAAATCCGGCGAAAACCGCCATTATCGTACTGGATTCCTGCTCGTCAGTACTGCTCACTTTGCTCCCCCCGCTGGTCTCGGCATCCGTGGACCCGACAATCAATCGCGCCCTCAATCATGCCCCAGATATAAGCTGCCTGGTTGCTACCGGCCTTCATTCAAGGCACTGACAGGACGTGGTCAATGTGCCCTGTGACCCTGCGGGCTACCAGAAACCGGTCTGGCCCTGTGAGCTGGGGTGACATGCCAGCGCGGCTGCCCGCACGACGGTCAGCCACTGACCGGCAGGCTAACGAAGGACAGCCCCCAAGACCCCGTCCGCCCGCATCGGACGAGAACCACCAGCGTCAGTCACCCCGACGAAAAACTCGGCGGCGCCCGAACGCGGCAGCACCTGTTGAGTCATCCCATCCCCCGATCGCGGACCAGACCAGAACCATCACTGTCAGTGATTCAACCATAGCCCGGCGAGCCCGACATCAGAGACAGCGCCGCTCGGGCACCCTCTCCGCCGGAACCCCTCGGGTCGGAGGAGAGAGGCCGGCAGGGCCGGTGACACGCGGTCAAAGTGCGGCCGTGGAAGCTTCGAGGCGGCCGTCCCAGCGAAGCGAAGCAGATCGTGCCGCGATCCCGGCCAGCGCCAGCCGCGCGGCGTTCATCGTGTATATTTCTCATCAGATTTGGATCGATTTGCCCTGATATAAGCGATCCACAATGGCGATCATCGTGACGTGGGCCGCTATCCGTCGTCGGCGTGGCGTGCATAACACCCGCCTTCTAGACTAAAAGGGTTTCGTAGAACAAAAACGGCATACAGCGGAGCTGTTCAGAAACTCTATTCGAATTGGTTTTCATTGAAATTCTGACACCGGCAACAGGAACAATGCGTCCGTCAGTAGCCGTATGGGGAGCCCGCTCCCCGCCAACTCCCTGCGTTCTTTGGTACTGGGCAGCCCCAGCGCGTCATGGAATACACAGGCCCTCCCCATCGTCAGAGATTCTGCGACATTTTCTATGTCGTAGGAAGGGTGCCCTCCACGTATCATCTTCCCGGGCTGAGTCACCGAGCGACGGCTGTGGTCATCGAACGCGCCGAGCAGGCTTTCCCTGACTGGGACAAACCGGTCGGCCGGCCCAAGACCCTGTCGCTTCTCCAGGCCCTGAAATTGACGGTGTGCCGGCTGCGCCGCAATGCTACCTATCAGGACCTTCACGAAGATTTCGAGATCGGCAAGACCACGGCCTGGGACTACTACCAGCCCATGGTCGCATTCCTCGCCCACGCGTTCGGCTACCCCGACAAGGAGGATCAAGAAGAGCTCCTGGCGATGCTCCTGGAAGGCACGGTTTGCTTGATCGACGGGACGCTGGTACCGACGGTGAACTGGAGGCAGCACAAGGATCTGCTGTCCGGCAAGCACCGCCGCCACGGCGTTACCATCCAACTCTTCGTCGACCTGCACGGCCGGTTGATCTGCGCCAGCCTCGCGTTCCCGGGCAGCTTGCACGACATGCATTGTTTCCGTGCGGCCGGCTGGGTCGACATGATTGCCCACGCCGGCGGAGGCCGGGGAATAGGAGACCTGGCTTACGAAGGCGAGCGGAAGGCCGTATCCATGCCCGTCAAGAAGAAACCGAAGAAAGAGCTTGCCGAATTCGAGAAGAAAATCAACACAATTTTATGGAATATGGTTTCCGAACAACTTCACTGTAAGTGTGATCGCTGCGTCGGGACGGCTGGCTCCGGGCTGTAGCAGTTCGGACAGCGCCCACCAGGTTTGGTGCTGGTAACCCACTGCGCTCGGAGCGGCGCCGTGCGAGGTGGAGCCCATGGTGTGGCAGTTTCCACCCTGATGGTGATCATGTCTAGGTCCATCCGTACCAGCGGATACTCGTGGCTTGCCTGGTCACGGTACATCGCCGCTGATGGGACGCCTTGCAAGCCAGCGGCCCAGATGCCGGCGTCTTCTGCCTGCCCGCAGAGCGAGCGGGACCGCCTCGTCGTGGCGAGCAGGAGCATGACGTCAACGACGACTGGTTGACGCCCTGGCAAGTCTCTTCCCTACAGCAACGAGACGGCGGCCGGGAGCGGTCGTGGCCGAAGCCCGGCAGCAGGAACGCCGCTTAGCGATCAACAGACCGCTGGGTGGGAGACATGTCGCTCGGGACGCGGCTGGATGCACTCGCCCAGGGCAAGGTCCGTCGCCCTCCGCGCTCCGCCCGTTGATTGAGAAGCACGCGACCTGGTAGACGACAACCTCCTTGCCGACTGAACCTCAGGGAAGCTGGAAGATGACGAGGACGCCGCGAGCGCGATCTGCCGCGAGGCTCGCGAGGAGATCGGCCTTCACCTGGACCGTCGGGCGCTGTCGCTCGCCTCGACCGTGCACTTCCGCAACGAGCACGGCGAGGGCCGGCTCGGGCTGTTCTTCCACGCGCAGTCGTGGGAGGGCGAGCCGGTCAACGCCGAACCGCACAAGTGCGCCCGCCTCGGCTGCTTCCGGCTCGACGCCCTGCCCGACAACACCCACCCCTACACGCGGATAGGTGTCGAGTTGTACCGGAAGCGGCAGAACTTCGCCGTCTCTGGATGGGCAGCCGCCGACGCCTAGCACGTGATGTCGCGCGGCGCGGACGCCATATACGTGGGCAGCGGGCGGATGTGTTGAACCGAGCGCCGGCCTGCTTCGTCAGCTGCCCATGTGTTCACCACGGCGATCAAGAACGTCCGGCCGGGTTCGACGTGAAGTCGACGCTGCGGCCGAAGTTCTGGGGGCTGGAGGCCCTGTCTGCGCAGGTGGCGGCCCCGCACGGTGGCGAACTACTTGTTCGCGTCATGGGGAATGACCATCCTGTGCGGTGTCGCGGAAAGTAACAGGTGCTATACGCACACCGCCGAAGCCGGTCCGATCCGGGGCCAGCCGTATGGCGGTGGAGCACCGTCCGTCCGGAAGGCATCGCCGTGGAGCATCCCCCTGAGCCTCTCACCCGTCTGGTCACCGCTGTACGCCTCGCCGGCGCCAGTCCGGCTGCGGGCCCACCCGATCACAGCGAGCTGCTGCTTGACCCCCTCGGGCTTCGCAGTTGGGTCGAGCGGCAGTGCGCCGGCGAGGTGAAACGGGTTCGGGTCGCGGGAGCGCTCGACCGCCGTCTGGTCTTCATCGAGCGAACGGAGGGCCGGTGGGTGGTGGCGGACCTGTCCGGTCAACCGCACGGTTCACGGGCCTGGCCGGCGTGGACACGGGACACAGTGGTGCTCGACGAGCCAGCGTCCTGGCTGTCGCTGGCCGACGTGGACGAGCCTGGCGTCGAGCGGCTGTCGCGGCCCGGCGTGCTGCTGGCCGCGCTGTATCACCCGGAGACGTTCCCGCTGCCGCGGTTTCCGCTGGGAATCAGCACGGTGGCACGCGCGGCCCGCGAGACGCTGCTGGGCACAGTGTCCCTGGCCGACATGCAACTCGGGCTCACCTTCGACGGGCTGGCCGCCCGAATCGAGGCGGACCGGCCCGACGTTCTCGGGGTGTCGGCGACGTTTGGCCAGTACGACCTGCTGGTCCAGCTGCTGGAATCGGTCTACGCCCAGGATGATCCGCCGCTGGTCATCGTCGGCGGCAGCCTCACCGCACGGGTCGAAAGGGTCCTCCTGGACCGGTTCCCGTCGCTGCTGGTCGCCCGAGCGAGCGGGGAGCCCACGATCAGCGCGCTGCTTGCGCACTGGCACGGCGACCGCACCCTCGACGAGGTCCCCGGCCTGGGATATGTGGGAGCACCACGCGGGGGCGGACTGGCGGTCGGACGGCGGCGGACCGCGAAGCCCGTCACCCGCGACGTCACGGCCGACGTCGTCCCCGAACTCGACCTGCTGCCGACGACGTTCACCCACCACGGCGTCGCGCAGCTGGAGACCAGCCGCGGCTGCACCAGCTACTGCTCGTTCTGCCCCCGCGACCACAAGGGCAGCTGGGCCGGTGCCGGTACGGGCCAGCTGCCGTGGCTGCTGGGCGAGCTGACGGCGGTCTTCGACCGCTACCCGCAGGTGTCCCGGACGGTGTACCTGGTCGACGAGGAGTTCCTCGGCCGCGGCCCCGACGCCACGGGCAGGGCGTTGGAGCTGGCCAGTCTGCTGCACCAGGCGGGCTTCGGCTGGGAGTCCAGCTGCCGCGTCGACCAGGTCGTCGATCCCGACCGCGGCCTCGGCTGGCACGTCGAACGCGCCGAGATGTGGCGCGCGCTGGTCGCCCGGGGCCTGCGGCGGATGCTGTTCGGCGTCGAGTCCGGCGTCGACAGCATCCTCGGCCGGTTCGCGAAGAACACCACGGGCGAGCAGAACCTGCTGGCGGTCCGGACTCTGTCCGCACTTGGCGTCTCGACCCGGTTCACCTACATCACCTTCGACCCGCTGATGACCCTCAACGAGCTGAAGGCCACCCACGCGTTCCAGGGTCGCACCGACCTGCTCCTGGCCCCGCAACCCGATCTTTCGCCCGCCGAGGTCGTGCACGGGGTCCGCGACGTGCAGTTCGTCGCGACGGCGGGTACGGGCCAGCCGTTCTACCAGGCCATCTCCTACCTGCTGGTCAGCATGGAATGTTTGATCGGCGCCGCCTACACCCGCCGGGTCCAGCACGCCGGCCTTGCCGGGGTAGTCACGCCGTCGATGGGCCGGGTCGAGGCCCGCTACGCCGACTGGCGGATCGGGGCCGCCGCAGGCTGGGCGCAGCGCTGGGTCGACCGGCACTTCGCCCTCGACTACACCTTCAAGTCGCTGGAGAAGGTCCTCGACGGCGACCCACGCTGCCTGGTACGTGAGGCCCGCGGCGTGCTCAAGGACGCCAGCTACGCGGTGCTCGGCGAGCTGATCACCGAAGTCGACACCCAGCCTCTCTGCCACGATCCGGCGGCTGAGGCGGTCCTGGGTGCCCGGATCTGGCAGCGGGTCGAGAAGCGTCTCGCCCTGCTGCGGGGTGTGCTCGCGACCACTGTGCACGACCTGCTACTCGCCCTCGACCGTGAGCACGCGGAGCTGCTCACCGCTGAGTACCGGCGATGGTCGGCGGCCAGCGGCTGGATGCTGATCAACGCGGCGGACTCCTGTGCGAGCTGACCCGCGGACCCGCAGCCGGTCAGCTGCCGGTCTTCTCCGGGATCGGCACCCAGTTGAACTCCGGGCAGAACCGGGCGTAGGTCACCAGCTTCCACGCCGCGTAGTCCTCCAGCCGGCCGGTCTCGCGCAGCAGGTGCTTGACCCAGGTGTGGCAGACCCGCTCGTCGTGGCTCATCGCCTCGTCGATCTGGTCGAGCATCCGGCAGGCGACCGCGAAGTCGTCCACCGTGAGCGCGCTCAGGTCGATCTCCACGTCGTCCGCGGTGAACGCGAACACCAGCCGGGTGGTGGAGAAGCTGGTGTAGCGCTCGCCGACGAAGCGAGCGTTCCCGTCGAGCGTGGCCATCAGCTCGGCACGGCGGTCCACTGGGTAGCCGATTCCCAGGTCCAGATCCGAGGTCTCCAGGTTCAACCGGGTGCCGAACGAACCGACATCCCGCGGCCGATGCCCGGTCCAGCGCTCGATGAGCTCCGATGCCTGCGCGCGCACCGCGTGCAGCCGCGCGTCGTGGGCGCGCATCGCCGCGTAGAACGCCTCGGCACAGTCGAACTCGGCGTCGGGGAAGTCGCTACGGTCGGCCCATCCCTTCGCCCTGATCGCATCCAGGTCCAGCAAGGTGGCGGGGTCCGGAGTCGTCATGGCGGTGACCTTAACGTCACAGCCAGCAGCGCCCGTGCACAGGCCCGTCCAGCAATCGTCGGCGGACAACGAGGTGGACAAGATGACGGCAACGAGCCTTCTGGCAGCTAGGACGCTCGCGGGTGGGCTGACGGTCCACCCGATCGGCGTCGGCTGCTGGGCCATCGGCGGCCCAGACCACAACCTGGGCCTGCCGATGGGCTGGTCCACCGCCAACGACGCCGCCTCCCTCGCAGGACTGGAAGCCGCCTACACGCTGGGAGCGAACCTGTTCGACACCGCCGACGTCTATGGCCACGGCCACTCCGAACGCCTCCTCGGCCGCCTAGTCGAGCAGGTCGACCGAGGCAGTCTCGTGCTGTCGTCCAAGATCGGCTACTTCGCCGGCACCGCCGCCCACGCCTACCTGCCGGCCGCGATGCGCCGCCAGCTGGAGACCACCCTGGAAAACCTGCGCACCGACCGGCTCGACGTCTACTTCTTCCACACCAGCGAGTTCGGCCCCGACGACCGCTACCTCGACGACGCGATCGCCCAGATGCGCGAGTTCCAACGCCAGGGCCTGGTGCGCTGTATCGGTATGCGCGGCCCGCACCGCTACGCCCCTCACCGGCTCACCCAGCCACGATCCGCCCGGCCGGACAAACACGCCCGGTTCCGGGCCCTGTTCGACCGCATCCGTCCCGACTATCTCGCCGTCCGCCACAACCCGCTGACCCCACCGCCGCCCGCCGGCCAGCCGGACATCTTCACCCTCGCTGCCGACCACCACACCAGCATCCTGATCAACAAGCCACTTGGCCAAGGCCTGCTCACCGGCAAATACGACCCGCAGCGGCCGCCCCGTTTCGGCGACGGGGACCACCGGCAACGCAAACGCTGGTACACCCCTGACGCACTCGCGGTCGTCGACCGCGGGCTCGCGCCCCTGCGCGACCGGTTCGGTTCCACGACCCAGGATCTGGCCAGGGTGGCGCTGGCCTACAGCCTCCAGCGCGCCGGCAACACGGCCGTCCTCGTCGGCTTCACCACCCCCGACCAGGTCCGCGAGAACCTCACCGCCCTCGACACACCCCTGTCCGCCGACGACCTCAGCTTCGTCCGGGCCACCCTCGGCCAGCTCCAGCAGGATCTCGACGCCGCCGGCGAGGTCTTCGGCGACGAAACGGCCCCGCCCGTATGAACCCGCAGCAGTCCCTGTTCCCGAGCCCGACCACGGCGATTCTCGCGGCCACGACCGAGCTGCGGCTGGTCACGTTCAATGCCCAGCACGCCGCACCCGACCGGGCCCGCCGCCAAGCCGCCTGGCTCGGACAGCAGACCGACGCGGACGTCGTCGTGCTCACCGAGGTCGGCCACGGACCCGGCGGCCACGCGCTCGTCGACGCGCTCGCCCAGCACGGCTATACCCACGTCCACGCCCCGCGGCCGGACGTGCCCGACTACCGCACGGTCATCGCCTCCCGCAGCGCACCCCTCGAACCCGTGCCGACCGGCATCGACGTCCTTGCCCACCGCGCGCCCGCCGTTGACCTGCGGATCGGTGGACAGCGGCTACGTCTGGTCGGCCTCTACGTCCCGTCCCGCGGGCCGGCCACACGCCGCAACGAGAACAAGCGCGCCTTCCAACACGCGGTCACCCGGGCCCTGCCCGGCGTCCTTGCCGGCTTCGACGGGCCGGTCGTGGTCACCGGCGACCTCAACGTCGTCGAACCCGGCCACGTCCCGCACTACCCGGTCTTCGGCCGCTGGGAATACGACTTCTACCGCTCCTTCACCGACGCCGGCCTCACCGACGCCTACCGCACCCTGCACCCTGCCACCCCGGGCCACAGCTGGTACGGCCGCGGCGGCAACGGCTACCGCTTCGACCACACCTTCCTCACCCACGACCGGCTCGACCTGACCCGATGCGACTACGTCCACGCCCCCCGCCACGACGGCCTCAGCGACCATGCGGCGATGGCCATCGCCGCTGTCGTTGCTCCCCGGCGACTCCAGCCGTAAATCGACGGCGCCAGCTCAATTCCACCACGATCCAGCCGAGGGCTGTCGGGCCGCGGCCGTCCCGCACGATCTCCCACACCTTGTCGAGCTCGACCCACCCAGGGGCGTGGTCCGGCCGAGGATCGCCGAGGCTGGTCGGCCTCGCTCGGCTGGCTCTCACCCGGCCCTGAACCACCCGCCCGCCTCCCCGTTGCAACCCCGCGCCGTCCGACCCGGGCGACCAGAGGAGACGTGTTAGGCGCTCAGAGGGACGATGGCCACAGTGTCCCACTGGTAGGTGCGGCCGTCGCGGTACAGCCGCACCAGCCGAAGATCTACCACGGAGACCTCGGCCGGGGGCAGGTCACGCAGCCCCGCGACCCGCCGGATGATCGGCCCCGCGGGCGTGCCACGGTTGCAGTAGGCGATACCGACGTGCGGACGAAAACGCTGCCTGGCGGCGGGCAGGCCGCAGGCGGAGGACACGTCGTCCACGGCGTCCCGCAGTCGGACCAGCGGTTCCCAGGGGGCGACGGTGAAGCGGACCGCGCCGCTCGATCCAGCCAGCGGTCCGACCCGCAGCCGGAACGCCGGCAGGTCACCCCACCGTTCGGCGACTCGGCGGGTGACCGTGACGAGGGTGGCGGGGTCGATCTCGTCGGTGAACGCGAGCCGGCGCACGGTGAGGTGCAGCCCCTCGGCGGGCACCGGGTCGAGACAGTCGAACATGCGTAGCTGCTGCTGGCAGGTCGCGGCGAGGTCGCGCAGCGCGGCGCTGTCGAAGATCAGGAACCAGTGGAAGCTGCGACGGCCAGGGGTCCAGCCGGGCCGGTCCCAGTGGTCGGTCATCGAGGGCAGAACCCGGAAGCGTTCCCAGTCGTCGTGGACCGGGTCGTGCTCGCTCACCGCGGCGCGCCGTGGGCCAGCGCCTGGGACACCTCGGCCAGTTCGGCGACGGCGGGCAGGGTCCACCAGGGCGCGGTGCGGCGGGCGAGTTCCCGGCCGCGCTGGCGGATCGACTCGATCGGCGCGGCACCGGCGCGGGTGAGGGCCCCGACGCCGAGCGCGGCGCTGTGTTCCGGGTCGGGGTCGGCGCCGGCCGTCAGCGCGGTGGCGACATCGAGGGTGATCAGGACGTCGCTCCACCGGGAACGGTCGGCGCCCGGCATACTGCTGGCGGTCTGCGCGTAGCGCTGGACGAGGGCGGTCTCGCCGGTGCCGACGTGGGCGGTCGCGGCGTTCGCCGCGATCCGCGCGAGGCTGTAGGAGCCGAAGGAGATACACGGCGACATGCCGTCAGGCAGCTCGGCGCCCTCGGCGAGGTCGAACGCGCGGCCGACGGCTTCGCGCACGCCATCGCGGTCACCGAGCTGGCCCAAGGCGCAGGCTTCGCCGTTGACCGCCAGCCGAATCGCCTGCGGCCCGCCCGCGGCGTAGATCTGTCCCTCGCGTGCCCGCTCCAACGCCAGCCGGTAGTCGCCGGCGTAGTAGGCGCACAGACTTTCGGTGCCCCGCACCCAGGCCGCCAGGTCGCTGTCCTCGACGGCGAGCGCGAGGGTGAACGCCTCCACGCAGTAGGCACGCGCGAGCCGAAAGTCCCCGAGGTTCACCGCCATATAGCCGGCCAGCCCCGACAGCCGCCCGGCGGAACGCAGCAGCCGGACCGGATACGGTCCCGGGGCAGCTGCCAGCCCTCGACGAGGGCTTGCACACCCTTCCGCTGCCGCGCGACAAGAGGCATCAACGCGGCCGGGCCACGCGCCTCATAGAAGGCGACACAGTCCTCGACGAAACCGTCAAGATAATCAAGAAAAAGGGTCTGCGCGGAGGGTGCCGCGAAATACCGTAGCCGAACGCCGACGTCGAGCATTTCCGTCTGCCGGTCATACCCGCCGCCGAGGGAAGCGATCACGTTCACGGCTGGCGAGACCATCGCCGGAGCGGACGGCCTGATGCCTTCTCCGACCCTCTCGACCCGCGACGCGTCCCTGGGCCTCGGTAGTTCTTCGGGCCTGGCCCGCACGGTCCTCAGCGTCTTGCTGATAAGGAGAGCGTCGGTGGGGCTGAGGTGTTCACGGTCGTCGAGGTCGATCAGATTGTGGATTCCCGTGCCATAGACCTCGGCGAGCAGCGCGAGGAGCTGAGGGGTGGGCCGGCGGCGGTTGTTCGGCAGCGGCCAGTTCTCCAGCTCCGACAACCGTGGGCCGGTCATAGGAGCGGCGCCACTCGGGTCCAGACCGGTACGGGCGGCGTGGGCGTTGATGTGGTTCGCGGCCTGCGTCTGGGTCCAGCCGTGGGCGACGCGGTGGGCGGCGCGGGGGCGCAGCTGGTAGCGGCGGGCGAACTCGACGGCGATCTCGTCGTGGGACATTCCCGCCGTGCGCATCCGCGCCCGTAGCTCCGCCTGTTCCACTCGCAGGCTGGGCCTGGTCGTCACGAGGTCTGTGGCTCCTTCCGCGGCGCGCACCAAAGCTGGTGGCCGACGGCGAGTCGGAATGCGCCAACAGTAGCCCTCGACGTTCATCGTCCCAAGCGGTCAGCAGCGCCCGCCGCGCCGGAGCGGCGAATTGTCCCTTCGGCTCGACCGGCCCAGTGCCCTGCGCGGTGCGTGCGCTCCCGATCCGT
>NZ_CAKJTP010000001.1:68234-69753 GCF_917627335.1 Protofrankia sp. CiT1
CCGTGCACCGCACCCCGGTCGCGCCTCGGCTGGGTGACGTCCTAGGATTCGGTCGGGATATTGACGAGTCATATCCGTCAGGGGGGAGTTACCCGATGTTTCGGGTTCCGGTGGGTCCGACCCATGCCGACGGCGGGCCGAGTGGTCCGCCCGTAAGCGTGGTGATACCCGCGCACAACGAGCAGGCGGTCATCGGTCGCTGCCTGACGGCGCTGCGTGCCGGGGTACCCACGGACGCCCTGGACATCGTCGTGGTGTGCAACGGGTGCACGGACGGCACGGCGGAGATCGCCCGAACCGCCGGGGTACGGGTGGTGGAGACGCCGCGTCCCGGCAAGGCCGGGGCACTCAACCTCGGTGACGCGGCGGTGGCCTCGTTCCCCCGCTTCTACGTGGACGCGGACGTGGTCGTGCGCGGCGACGTCCTGCTGGAAACCGCGGATCTGCTCCGCACGGACGCCGCGATGGCCGCGGCTCCCCGGCTGGCCGTCGACCTGACCGGAGTCAGCTGGCCGGTACGCAGCTTCTACCGGCTGTGGATGCGCCAGCCGTTCGTCGGCGACAGCCACGTCGGCTCCGGCGTGGTGGGCCTGAACGAGGCCGGACGGGGACGCTTCGAGCACTTCCCCGAGATCATCGCCGACGACCTCTTCCTCTACACCCTGTTCAGTGCCGACGAGCGACGGGCCGCCCGCCCCGGCCTGGACTTCACCATCTTCCCGGCCCGGACGGTGCGCGCCCACCTGCACCGCCTCGTCCGCGTCTACGCCGGCAACCGCCAGCTGGGCCAGACAGAGGCGAAACCGGAGACCGCCGCCAACGGCCGGAGCGGCTGGGCCCGGGTGGTCAAAGAAGATCCACGCAGAGTGGTCGACATACCCTGCTATGTCGGTATGGTGGTGCTGGCTCAGCTGCTGGCCCGCCGCAAGCTACGTCGGGGGGACCTCAGAACATGGGAACGCGACAACACCAGCCGGACCACCAGCGCGGGGGCGGCCTGAGCAGGTCGTTACGGGCGGCTCGCTCGCTGCTCGACCCGCTGGCCTACGCGCACATCCTGCGGATCGCGCACTTCTACGGCTATTCGCACGTGCGGCCGCGCCGCCTGATGACCGTGGCACCCGGGGTGCGCCTGGCACCGAACGTCTCCATCCGCAACGGCGAGCGCATCACGATCGGTGCCGGCGCCGAGATCGGCGAACGCTGCTACCTGTGGGCCGGTGACTCGACCGGCCGTATCGACATCGGTGCGCACGCGCTGTTCGCTCCCGAGGTCTTCGTGACCGCGTCCAACTACCGGACGCCACCCGGTGTGCCCGTCATGCACCAGGACAAGGACGAACGCGACATCAGGATCGGCGCGAACGTCTGGCTGGGCGCCCGGGTGGTCGTCGTCGCGGGTGTCACGATCGGTGACGGATGCATCGTCGGTGCCAACTCGGTAGTGACCACGTCACTGCCACCGGATGCCATCGCTGTCGGCGCGCCAGCCCGAGTCGTCGGCCACCGCGGCGGCTCG
>NZ_CAKJTP010000001.1:69918-94592 GCF_917627335.1 Protofrankia sp. CiT1
AACGCGACGCCGACCAACGACGAGCCCACCGGCACTCCGAGCAACAACGGACGGGGGACAGCATGGCCGTCGACGTCTCAATCCTGATCATTTCTTACAACACCCGCACGCTCACCGCGGCCTGCCTGGACTCGCTGCACGCGGCACCGGACACCGTGAGCACCGAGGTGCTCGTCGTCGACAACGCTTCCAGCGACGACACCGTCGCCGTGCTCAAGGAGCGCTACCCGTGGGTGCGGCTGATCGAACAGCCGACCAACCTCGGCTTCGCCCGCGCGGTCAACATCGCGGCGAGCGCCGCCACCGGCCGCTACGTGCTGCTCCTCAACTCCGACACGGTCGTCATCGACGACGCGGTGGGCCGCCTCGTCGCCTTCGCCGAGAAGCATCCACATCACGGCGTGTACGGGGGACGCACGCTGGCCCCCGACCGGGCTCTCGACCCCAGCTCCTGTTGGGGCGCGCCGACGCTGTGGAGCCACCTGTGCTTCGGCCTCGGCCTGACCACCGCGCGGCGCGGCTCGCGGCTGTTCGACCCCGAGGCACTCGGCGGATGGCAGCGCGACAACGTCGCCTCCGTCGGGGTGGTGACCGGCTGCCTGCTGCTGGTGCGCCGGGACCGGTTCACCCAGCTCGGCGGGCTCGACCCGCGGTACTTCATGTACGGCGAGGACGTCGACTTCTCCCTTCGGGCCCGAGCCGCCGGCTACGACCCGGTGATCACGCCGGAAGCGACTGTGGTCCACCACAGCGGTGCGTCGTCGTCCCAGCACGCGGACAAGACGATCCTCACGCTGACCGGCAAGACCACCCTCGCCCGGACCCATCGCACCGGTTGGCAGCGCACCTTCTGCCTGGCGATGCTCGCGCTGGGCGTGGCGCTGCGGGCCGGCCTCGGCGTGGCAGCCACCCGCGCCGGCCGCGGCACCACCGGCAACCAGGGCAGCTGGCGGGCGGTCTGGCAGGCCCGCGCACGCTGGTGGCCCGGCTACCCTCCCTACCCGGCGGACGCCCCGGGCCACCTGACCACCGAGGACTCGCCTGCCGGGCTCCCCGGTTCCATGGAACAAAACGGCAGCTCAGCACAGGCTGACACGGCAGAACCGGCCGACGCCGTGGCAGCCGCGCCGGCCAAAGCCACCGAGCCAGCTGGCTGACGCGGGCCTTGGGTGGTGGCCGGCCGAGACCCGGCCGCCACCCATCGATGCGGTAGGCACAGGGGTAGCACAATGGGTAGCATCAAAAGTATGAAGATCAGCGTTAGTCTGCCGGACGACGATGTGCGCTTCATCGACGAGTTCAGTGCCGCAAGCAGCATCCCGTCACGCTCCGCGGTAATCCACCAGGCTGTTGGCCTGCTGCGGGCGGCCAGCATCGAAACCGCCTACACCGCGGCCTGGGACGAGTGGGCCGCCACTAGTGACGCCGGGCTCTGGGATGCCACCACGGCGGACGAACTCGCCGATGCGTCGCGGTGACATCTACTGGGTCAGCCTGGAACCAGCCCGGGGAGCAGAAGCGAACAAGACCCGCCCCGCGGTGATCGTGAGTAATGACGCCGCCAACCGCGCGGCCGGGCGTGCCGGGCGCGGTGTGGTCACCGTCGTACCCATCACGTCCAGCACCGATCGGGTGTTCCCGTTCCAGGTCCTGCTCAAAGCCGCTGAGTGCGGGCTCGCGGTCGATTCAAAAGCTCAGGCCGAGCAGGTACGAGCCGTGGCCGCGGACCGGCTCGGCAACCGGATCGCAGAGGTCCCGCCCGCGACGATGGCCGCGCTGGACAACGCCTTGCGGCTGCACCTCGCGCTCTGAGGCGATCGCCTGCCTGCACGTCCGCTCGCGCTCACCTGCACTCGCTTGTGGCCGGTGCGCTGACCACGGTCACCGACGTTGCAGCCGGCGCCCCCAGAAGACCCACCAGGACAGTGTCTGGGTAACCAGCGCGAACCCGAAGAGAAGATCCTCGACCGGCGCATAGGCGAACCTGCGGCCGATGATCGCATTCGGGTCGTACGTGACAATCGCCAGGCCGGTCAGGACACCATTCGTCATCAACTGAAAGACGACGATGACGGCATAGGCAGCCCAGAAGGCTTTGCGGGCAAGCACTCTGGTCCGCAGCACCGCGAAGTCGATCAGGACAGTGGCGGCAACGCCGACGACGGCGAGAAAGGTATAGCTCACTGCTCCTCCCCCACCAGCCCGCCGTCCACCGCCGGCTCGTCGCCCACCGGCCAGCCCGTGACCGCGCGGACGGCCTCCAGCGTCAGCACCGCGCAGACCGGCACCACCAGGAAGAACAGCAGCTCCTCCAAGGGGAGACGGCCGACCAGCAGTACCCCGGTCAGCTGGCCGCGGTCATAGCCCCAGTGCCGGCGAGAGATCGCGTAGAAGTCCCAGCCGGCGAACACGGCGACCACCGGCAGCAATGTCAGCACCAGCCGCAGTGGACGCGCGTACACCCGCGTACGTAGGAATACCTCCAACGGCGCCGTACCGACGAGGCAGGCCGCCAGGACGGCGAGGTAGCTCAGGTGCCGCACCGCTTGTCGGGTGAGTCAGGCCGCGCGGAGCCGGCCGCTCAAGGCGGCCGCGGCGGCACCCGGATCGGCGGCCTCGGTGATGCCCCGGACGACGACGACCCGCCGGGCGCCGGTGTCAAGGACCTCGTCGAGGGTTGTCCCGTCCACCCCGCCGGTGACGAACCACGGCTTGGCCCCGAGCGCGAACGGCGGAGCGAGCCGGGCGGCCAGACGTGGCAGCTCCAGCCCGACCGGGGCCCGCCCTTGTTTGGTGGGGGTCGCCCGCACCGGCCCGACACAGAAGTAGTCCACGTCGGGATCTTCTATCGCGGCAGTGAGCTGATCAATATCATGAGTGGACTGCCCGATCAGCACGTCCGGACCGAGCAGCTGACGGGCCAGCTGGGGCGGGATATCGCACTGCCCCACGTGCAGCACGTCCACCCCGGTGAAGGCGGCGAGATCGGCCCGATCGTTGGCGCTCACCAGCGCGCCACGCCCCTGGGCGATCTCGCGCGTCGCGGCAAGCCCAGCGGCCTCGGGCTGCCACTCCAGACCCTTTTCACGCAGCTGGACGACGTCCACCCCGGCGGCGAGGACATCGTCGAGAAACTCGGGAAACGCCGGCCGGAGCCCGGTACACAGGTAGAGCCGGGCATCGGCAAGCCGCACCAGCCGCGCCTCGGCCGTACGAGATACCAGCGCATCAGAATCCCGCACCATACCCATGACCTTACGTGTGACATACCCGGCGGCACAGCATACCCGCCACGACCGGGCCCGCCTAGCCGCTTCTCATTCGCGCGGATCAACGGCCGCGGCGACCAGCCACGACCAGCGGCGGCCGGACGGTCCTTACAAGAGCCTTAAAAAGCCAGTGCCTGGGCCCGGCGTTTGACCTCCCGGCCGCGGTTCTCCGTCAGCGCCCGCACCGGGGTACCGGGCAGGGTCGGGTCGTCCCGGAAGAGCCAGCCCATCGACTCCTCGTCGGAAAACCCCGCATCCGCCAGCACTGTCAGCAGGCCGGGCAGACCTTTGATGACCGCTCCGTCGACGATGAAATCGGCAGGCACCCGTAGGACACCCCCGGAGCGTACGGCCAGCAGCTTACGGTCTCGCACCATCTGACGCACCCGCGTGATGGGCACCCCGAGCCGGTCAGCGACATCGGGCAGGGTCAGCCAATCCACGGTCAAAGTAAACACCGGGCAACAGCTCTTGGTCACGCCGGGGGGATGGGAGCCGCGCCGGCAGCCGCCGATCGGGTGGCCGCCTCCATCACGGCCACCACCCGCCGGGCCGTCTCCACCAGGTACGGCATCGGCCAGCCCGACACCAGGCGGTCTGCCAGCTCGCTGTGGAAAACCGAGGGGGTGGGCGGCGGAAACGCCAGCCGGGTCCGGCTCCCGTCCCCGGTGACCAGGTTCAGCGGGCCGGGAAAAGCGTCAAGCGCCCGCTCGGAATGCCGCCCGGACCGGGCGCTGGGCCCCGCCAGCTCCACCGCGGTCTCGCTGATAATCGAAGCCGTACTACCAACGACGTGGAACCTCGGCAACGCCACCGCGGCGAGGTCGGAAATCGTGACCTGAGCTTCGGCGCCATCGGCGAAGTGGAGCAGGACCCGGGTGTGGTCAGCGTTGCTGACGTGGTGCCAGACCCGCTTGTGCGTGGTTGCCGACACCCACTCGACAGGTTCGGTGAGCAGGTCGAGGACCCAGTCCAGATGGGCGAAGCCACGGTCGTAGATGACACCGCCGCTCACCCTGGTGTCGTCATGCCAGGTACCGGCGGGACGCGCGAATGCGCCCTGGAAGGTCTCCAGCCACAGCACGTCGCCGACCGCGCCCGACCGCACCGCGGCCCGCAGCGCCCGGTAACCGGGGTCGTCATGCTGGTCGGCGTGCACGGCCAGGACGAGCCCCCGCTCGGCCGCGGCGGAGATGAGATCATCAGCTTCCTGGGTGGACAGGCAGAACGGCTCCTCGACCACGACGTGCTTCCCGGCCTCCAGCGCCCGCATGGCCCACTCGGCGTGGGTATGCGTCGGCGTGGCGACGATGACGAGGCCCACGTCATGATCACTCACCAGCTCGGCTGGATTGGCGATCCGGCGGGCACCGCGATCGCCGCCACGAGCCGGCGGGCGGGATCCCCCGTCGCAGACCGCGGCCATCTCCAGGCCTTCGGTCGCCTCGACGGCCAGGTGATGGATGGCGGCGGAGTCGGCCGTACCGAGCAGCCCCACCCGTACCGGCGGCGCGTCAAGGACCCCCAGGGCATGGCGCAGCCACCGGCCGATCAGTCGGTGGTAGGCCGGATCAGCCAGCGTGCGGTCGCTCGAGCCGACCGTGAACATGCCGAGGCCTGTCGACGGGCGCCAGGTGCACACCGGATGGTCCGCGAGCTCGTGGCGAACCATCAGCAGCTGCTGCACGTCATCGGCGATCTTGTCGGAAACGACCCACTGGTCGACCGGGCGGAAGGCGCCGATCCGTGCGGTGAACTCACCGCCGTCCGGCCCCGGGATCAGCCGGAGCTCGTGGACCGGCGTCACTCTCCCGGGCAGCAGCCCCAACGCCTCGACCAGCGGGCTGTCCGGCGGCAGTGAGCGCAGCGTGGGACCGGCGAGCAACACGGGGACGGACTGCCGCGCACGGTCCAGCACGTCCTGCTCAACATCGTCGAGGGGACGGTCAATGAGCACGAGAAGCGCGTCCGCGGATCGTGCGGACGTGGGCCCAAGCCCGGCGCCCCGCAGGTGGTCGCCGAGAACGCTCGCGCCGGGCAGGTTCGAGACCAGGTGAATGCGGGGCACCCAGGCACTGTAGTAATCGTCTCACCAGCATCCCGACAGGGGGCTGCCCGGAAACAGCGGCGACTCATGACCGTTCAGCCCAACAGCGTGGCTCAGCCCGGCCAACACGGGTCAGCCCAACGGCACCGACACGTCCGCGAACCCGGCCGGATCGATCGACACGCCGGTCAGCATCATGCGCCGGCCACGCACGGCGTCAGCTGGGCGGCCGACCGCGACCACCCCCGTCAGCTGGCCGGCATCGTCGAACCAGCCAGCTGACCAGCCCTTGGGCTGGCTCGGGTCACCCCGCCAGACCGGCTTCGTGCCGGCCGGGCGGCGGCCCACAAATTGGATCATGCGTCCGAACTGCTCCGACCAGAAGTAGGGCACCGGGTCATAGACCGGGGCGTCCGCCAGTGGTGCGCCCGCGGCCGTACACAGCAGGGTGGCGGCGGCGACAACGGGTGACCGCTGGGCACAGTCCCAGTGTTCGACCCGCATCCGTGCCGAGTAGCGCCGTGACCACCACGCGGCGCTGTCACCCACACAGACGACCGGTGTGGACCACTCGGCGGCAAGGTGCTCATCCACGACGACCCCGCGGTCGAGCGCGATCCCGCAGCCGGCGAGCCAGCCGGTGGCCGGCCGCACCCCGATGCCTACCACGATCTCGTCCGCGGGCAGCCGCTCCCCGCCGACGAGATCAAGCCCGTCCGGCCGGACGGCACGCACCGATGTACCCAGCCGTAACGCCACGCCGGCCTGGGCATACCAGTCGATCATGCGGGCGCCGACCGCCTCCCCCAGCGCCTGCGCCAGCGGAACGCTCGCGGCCTCGACGACGGTCACCGCCGCCCCCGCGGCCGCGGCGGTCGTCGCCACCTCCGCGCCGATCCAGCCCGCTCCGACCACCGCCAGCCGAAGGCCGGGACGCAGGACGGCCCGTAACGCGCGAGCGTCGTCGATGGTGCGCAGGACGCGCTGCGGCCCGTCCCCGGGCAACCGCACCGGGTCGGCTCCGGTGGCGATAACCAGCCCGTCGCAATCAAGCGGACCGCGATCGGTCTCGACGATCCCCGGCCGCAGCCCGGTAGCGCGCCGGCCGAGCAGCAGCTCGGCATCGATCTGGCCAAGGGGCAACGCGGTGTCGTCACGACGCCCGGCGAGCACGGCCTTCGACAGCGGCGGCCGGTCGTAGGGGACGTGCTCCTCCGCGCCGAGCAGGGCCAGCGCCCCGGTGTAGCCGGCAGCCCGCAGCTCCTGACAGGTACGCAGCCCCGCGAGCCCCGCGCCCACAACCACGATCCGCTTCATGCCAGCGAGGGTAGCCGGTGGCGACTGCGGCATATCCGCGTTTCACACCCGGCTCTCAGAGCGTGTTTGAGATCGTCATTCCGGCTCGCCGTGCCCAGGCGCCCCCTGGCTGCGTTGTCAGCCGAACCGATACAACTCATCCGGTATCGCTTCGGCCTCCCGCCTTGCCAGGGGGCGCCTGGACGCGGCTCACTGATCGAAAGCCCGATCTCAAACACGCTCCTACGACCGGATGCCCGCGGTGGCAGCGCTCGATCGTAAGCTGTGCGATATGGACGCGACCGTCGCAGACCCCGTCATCGGACGGTTACTGGACGGGCGCTACACCGCGCAGGAACGCATTGCCGTGGGCGGGATGGCGACGGTCTACGTCGCTCACGACAACCGGCTTGACCGGCTGGTCGCTCTCAAGGTCATGCATCCGGCCCTCGCCCACGACCAGGACTTCATCCGGCGCTTCCACCAGGAGGCGACCGCCGCGGCCCGGCTGAACACTCCGCGCGCGGTCTCCATCCTCGACCAGGGCAGTGATCACGGCCCCCACGGGAATGTGACCTACCTGGTGATGGAGCTTGTGCGGGGCCAGACTCTGCGCCAGTATATCGGCAGCCGCGGCCGGCTGTCCCCGACCGATGCCGTCGAGATCATCGAGCCGGTCCTCGAAGCTCTCACCGCGGCCCATGAGGCCGGGATCATACATCGCGACATCAAGCCGGAGAACATCCTCCTGGGCAACGACGGCCAGGTGAAGGTCGCGGACTTCGGGCTCGCCCGGCCCCTCAGCCAGTCAACCTACGCCATGACACAAGGTGTGGTGATGGGAACGGTCGGCTATCTGGCGCCGGAACAGGTCAGCGACGGATCGGCCGACACCCGCAGTGACATCTACGCCGCCGGGGTCGTGCTCTACGAGATGCTGACCGGGCAGTTGCCCCACACCGGCAGCACCCCGATGTCAGTGGCTTACCAGGCGGTCCACGGCGAGGTTCCCGCGCCATCCACCGTCGTGCCGGGTATCCCCGCCGCGCTGGACACGCTCGTGCTGCGCGCCACGGCACGCGACCCGAACCAACGGCCACCCGACGGCGGCGCCATGTTGGACGAGCTACGCCAGCTCGCGGCGTACCTGCCGGAGCCCGGTCAGGACTCCGGCCAGCCCGCCGATTACGTCGGCGGTGCCCACTGGGGGCTGCCGGCAGCCAGCCGGTCGCGAGCAACCACCGGCTACGAACTGGCTGGCGGGGAACCACACGGTCTCGAGCCGCGCTATCGGCCACAGCCGCGTTGGTCACGCGGCCGGCTCGCCGCGATAGCGATCGTCTCCCTCATCGCCCTGCTCGGGGGGCTTGCGGCGATGAAGGTGCTGGCCGGGCCGGGCACGGTGCGGGTTCCCCCGCTGGTCGGTCTCGACCGGGCCACGGCCGAACGCCGGCTCACCGACGCCGGGCTGCTCGCGGCCTTCGACGATCCCGCCACCAGCGACACGTTTGCCGAGGGCAAGGTCATGGAGCAGGCTCCGGCCGCTGCCGCCGAGGTGAAGCCCAACAGCACGGTGCGGATACGCCTCAGCCTGGGCAAGGCGAAGGTCCGGGTACCCGACGTCGCCACCCTGACGGTGGCCGAAGCCCAGAGCCGGCTCACCCGTCAGCAGCTCAACGTGGCGGCCGTGTCACGCCAGGAGGCCAGCGACACGATCGTGGCCGGCAACGTGATCAGAACAGACCCGGTCGCGGGCACCGAGCTCGCCCAGAGCGCCCAGGTAACGCTGGTCGTCAGCACCGGTCCGGCCACCCTCGTGCTGCCCAACGTCATCCAGCAGCCCTTCGAGCAGGCCCGGAATCAGCTCCAGGCCATCGGCCTCAAAGTCATCGCTCAGAACATCAACGACGACACCGTCCCCGTCAACAGCGTCGTACGTACCTCCCCTGATCCAGGACAGCAGGTCAATCGCGGCTCCACGGTCACGTTGTTCGTCTCCCAGGGCCCCGCCGACAACGGGGGCAACGGCAACGGCGGGGGTGGCGACGGCCAGCTGGTCCAGGTTCCCGATGTTGTCGGGCTCAGGTACCCGGCCGCCGCCCGGGAACTGCAGCGCGCCGGGCTGAAGGCCGAGCGCGACGGGTTCGGCCTCTTCGGTGACACCGTCAAGAGCATGAACCCGCCCGCCGGCAGCACGGTCGACCGGGGCACCAAGGTGACCCTCACAGTGGGATAGTGCGGATGACTATCTGGCGATCGTTCAGAATGGGTGTATCCCCGGGTGTACCGGCCCACCCGGACGAATCACCATGGGCGGCGAGGGCGAGATACGTGCCCACGCGGGGTGTTCCCCGTCACCATGGGACCGGACGGTGTATACGGGTGCCGATCAGCGCCTGGACGGCGCACCGTACAGGGGGAACAGGGGGACGTCCGTGGGAGTGCCACTCACTCGGCGGCGAGCGGAACACTTCGACCGGTTAACGGACGGTCGACAGCCCGTCGTCGGCTCACGCGACCGCGCCAGGATGGATGTCGTCAGCGCGCTGCGAGCGGTTGAACAGGTATCGCCGCGGGAGGAGTTCCGCGCGTCCCTGCGCGCCCTGCTGTGCGCGGAAACCTCGGACACCTGGCTGCTGAGCAGCGAGCTACCGGCCGCGGCGCTCCCGGCTAGCGAGCTCCCGGCTACCGAGCTCCTGACCAGCGCCGGGCGTACT
Organism: Protofrankia sp. CiT1; assembly: GCF_917627335.1. Lineage (NCBI taxonomy): Bacteria > Bacillati > Actinomycetota > Actinomycetes > Frankiales > Frankiaceae > Protofrankia > Protofrankia sp. CiT1. Next base: position 79,248 of record NZ_CAKJTP010000001.1, read on the forward strand.
CCCGCGCGCGGCTCCCGCGCGCGGGTCTGCGTCCGCCCGGCCCTGATCGGTGCCCTCGCCACCTCGGTCGTGGTGACGGGCATCGCGGTCAACACCGATCGGGCGCTTCCCGGTGAGCCTTTCTACGGGCTCAAGCTCCGAGTCGAGCAGATCCAGCTCGATCTCACCAACAGCCGGGTGGAAAAAGCCAAGGTCCATCTCGACATTGCCCGGACCAGGCTCGGGGAGATCCGCACCATCATGGACGACGGGCTGCTCCCGAGGAGGACCACCGAGGTTCGCGCTCTCCTCACGGCCTGGCGCAACGAGGCGTCGGCCGGTGGGGAGGTGCTGGTCGCCGAGGCCCGCAGCGGCAGCGATGACGCGTTGCGCACGGTCCGGGATTTCACCACCGACCAGTCCCGAGATCTGCGCGCGCTGCTCGACGGCCTGCCCGGCGGTCTGCTGCGCACGATGGCCTCCGCCGCTCTTGACTACGTGCATGGTGTGAACGACACCGTCACCGCCGTAATCGCGACGCCGTCGCGTGGGAGCGCCCCGCAGGCCGCTCCCACCCAGGCGGACGGTTCGCGCACCCGGCAGCCGGCCCGCCAGGACACGGACGGGACGCCGCCGATGAGCCCGTCCCCCACACCGGTCTCCGGCGCGGGTGTCCCGACAACCCCCAGCGCACCGAGCACGGTCACTACCGATCTCCCGGCGGTGAGCCCCACCAGCCCGGCTACCACCGGACAGCCCGCGAACACCAGCACCGCGACCGCAACCACCACCCCGGCCACCGGGGCATCGCGGACGCCGAGCGCGCCACCGACCGAGAGCGATCCCGCTGTCGATCCCGAGGGCATCGTGGCGGGTCTGCTGGACTCCGCCGACCCGGGCTGACCCAGCCAGCTCCCGCGATCAGCTCCGCCACGCCCGCTGGATCGACAAAGATGATCTATGTTGCCCCGGTGGATCTGGCAGGCGCTACCCGGGCGCTGGCAGGCGCCACCCCGGAGGCGCCCTGCTGAAGCATCTCAGCGACGAGGAAGGCCAGCTCCAAGGCTTGGCCGGTGTTGAGACGCGGATCGCATGCGGTCTCGTACCGACCGGCGAGATCGGCCTCACCGATCTGTTCGCCACCACCGAGGCACTCCGTCACGTTGTCACCGGTGAGCTCGATATGCACGCCGCCAGGATGGGTGCCCAGCGACTTATGGACCTCGAAGAAACCGAACACCTCGTCGAGGACATCGTCGAAGTGCCGGGTCTTCACCCCGTTCACGTCACGGGTGTTGCCGTGCATGGGATCGCACGACCACACCACAGGATGCCCGGCGGAGTTGACCTTCTCGATAATCGCGGGAAGCACCTCGCGGACACGGCCCGCTCCCATCCGGGTGATGACCGTGAAACGGCCTGGGATGTGCTCAGGGTCAAGCCGATCGACCAACGCGAGGACGTCGTCCGGGGATGCGTTCGGGCCCACCTTGCACCCGATGGGGTTGCCGACCCGGGACATCAGGTCCACATGCGCGCCATCGAGATGACGGGTACGTTCACCGATCCAGAGCATGTGCGCGGAGAGATCGTAGACAGCGCCGCTCGCCTCCTCTGTCCGGGTCAGCGCCCGCTCGTACTCCAGCAGGAGCGCCTCATGGCTCGTGAACAGCTCGACGCCGTGCAGGCTGGGCGCACGTTCGGGACTGATGCCGCAGGCCGCCATGAACGACAACGCCCGCTCGATGTCGGTGGCCATGAGCTCGTACCGGCGCCCAGCCGCGGAGTCCCGCACGAACGTCTTGTTCCACTCGTGCACCTTCGACAGATCGGCGAATCCGCCGGTGGCGAAGGAGCGGATGAGGTTCAGCGCGACCGCGCTGGCATGGTAGGCATCCACCAGTCTGCGGGCGTCGGGCCGGCGGGCCGAGGCCGTCGCGGCGATGCCGTTGACCGCGTCACCGCGGTAGGACGGCAGCCCCGTGCTCGCCTCGATGTCGGCTGACCGCGGCTTCGCATACTGACCGGCTATCCGGGCGACCTTCACCACCGGCACGCTCGCGCCGTAGGTAAGCACAACCGCCATCTGCAGCAGCGTTTTCACCTTGTCACGAATCTTGTCGGCGGTGTTCGCGGCAAAGGTTTCCGCGCAGTCGCCGCCCTGGAGCAAAAACGCCTCGCCCCGGGCGACCGACCCCAGCCGTTCGGTCAGCACCCGAATTTCCGGCGCGGTGACCAACGGCGGGAGGATCGCCAACCGGTCACGGGCCGCGGCCAGTTCCACCGGGTCGGGCCAGCTCGGCTGTTGCTTGGCCGGCAGGGTCCGCCAGACATCCAGTTCGTCCACAGTGTAATAGGCTACGGCGTAAAGATTTGATCATGCATCACCGCAGCCGTGCCGTGCCTCGGCCGTGTCGGCTCCGCCGTGTCCCAGCCATGTCTCAGCCGAAGAACACCTCCGCCTCGGTGTAGAGCTCCTCGGGGACCAGCTTGAGCTGACGGGTCGCCTCCGTCAGCGGTACCCGCTCGATCCGGGTTCCGCGCAGAGCGACCATCGTGCCCCAGGCGCCGTCATACACGGCGTCAATGGCATGCAGGCCGAAACGGGTCGCAAGCCAGCGGTCGAACGCCGTTGGTGTACCGCCCCGCTGCACATGGCCGAGTACGGTGGCGCGGGACTCGCGCCCGGTACGGCCACGGATCTCGGTCTCCAGGACGGACGCGATTCCCTGCAGCCGGACATGTCCAAAGGCATCAAGTTCGCCCTCCTTGACCACCAGGCTGCCGGCCACCGGGCTCGCGCCCTCGGCCACCACGATGATCGGCGCATAGTGCGAGGCAAAACGGTGCTCGACGAAGGCGCAGACCTTGTCGATGTCGAACGGCCGTTCCGGGATGAGGATCACGTTGGCGCCGGCCGCCATCCCGCTGTGCAGGGCGATCCAGCCGGCGTGCCTGCCCATGACCTCGACGATGAGGACCCGGTGGTGGCTCTCGGCGGTGGTGTGCAGCCGGTCGATGGCCTCCATCGCGATGTTCACCGCCGTATCGAACCCGAAGGTGTAATCGGTGGCCGACAGATCGTTGTCGATGGTCTTGGGAACCCCGACAATCGGAATGCCCTCGGCGTGCAGCCGGGCGGCGACGCCGAGGGTGTCCTCGCCCCCGACGGCGACAAGGGCGTCGATCCCCAGGCTGTTGATTGTCTGCCGGATGCGATCCGCCCCGTCATTCACCTTGTAGGGATTTGTGCGGCTGGAACCGAGAATCGTCCCACCGCGCGGAAGAATCCCCCGGACCGCAGCTACGCCAAGCGGCACCGTCGAATTTTCCAGAAGACCGCGCCAGCCGTCCCGGAAACCCACGAAAGAATATCCATAGATATCCACTCCCTTACGGACAACCGCCCGTATGACCGCGTTCAGTCCTGGGCAGTCCCCACCGCCTGTCAGTACGCCGACCCGCACGACCGCACCCCTTTTCGCCACCTTGACGCCTTGACGACTTGCCTTGATGACCCGCATCGAGCCCATCAGGGCGGAGCGTAGTCGTGGCGGAGCGTTCCAGGAACAGAACCGGCATCCGTGGCGCGAAAATCCGGTTGAACAAAAACCAAAAGATCATAGTTCCGCTCGCACGGCCGGGCCGGCGGCCCGGAAGAACCGCCGGAAGAGGCGCTCCTATCCGGCGGCTTCCGCGGCTTCCGCGGCTTCCGCGGCTTCCGCGGCTTCCGCGGCCAACGATGACGCGGCTGCCCGCAACGGCGCCAGCACACGCCAGCGGGCCAGGTTGTGCCGGGCGTCGGCGAGGGCGTCATGGGCGTCGTGGGGCGGCCGCGGCAGCGGTGGCCGGCCGACCTCCTCCCAGAGCTGGCGCAGGTCACGGGTGAACCGGGGGAAAGGACGGGGAAGATCGGTCATTGTGCCGAAAAGCTGACAAAGCACCACATGGTCATAAGCGGCGTACCAGGCCCACAGCTCCGGCGGCCCGTCGACACCGAGGAACTCGGCGATGTCCGAACGGATCCGCGACCGCGACCGCCAGCACGGATCGGCCGGCGGCGGAAGTTTGTCCAGCACGTTGCGCCGCACCCACGGCACCGCGAAGGCTGGATCGAACTCAGTGGACACAGCGTAGTATTCTCTGGCGCCGTCCTCACTGACGATCCCGATGCTCACCAGATCCAGCCAGTGGTGGCCGGCTTCGGAACGTTCGATGAACTCGGTGTCATAAAGATATCGGGTGCCCACCCGTCCAGTTTGCCTGCCCACGTCAGGGAAAGCGCCGGCTGCCGGCGACAGCCGCCCGTCCGCCGCGGCCGCGGCGCATTCTCCACCGCAGACCGCCCAGGACCGACGCCATTCCCACGGCGCCAGCCAGCGGCAGTGCCCACAGCGCCATGCCGCCAGTCTGGCCGCCTCCCGTGCCGCCAGCCTGGCCGGTGGCACGGGAGGCGGCTCTGTCCGTCCGCATGGCGCCGTCCACGGCCTGCCCTCCGGCGGGAGGCGCCGTTGGCCGCGCGGTGACCCCTGGGCAGGGGTCACCAGCCACCGGCGCGGCCACCGGTGGTTCCCGCCCGGCGGCCGCGGGTTCGACCCTGACGTCCACCCGGGCGGCTCGGGCATCGGTGACCAGGCAGAGCACACCCGCGCCGGGAGCGGACACCACCGTCGCCCCGTTCGCCCGGACCACGTAACCGTCAGGGTAGACGCGCGTGGGAACACGGATCTGGGTCGCGGCCCCACCGCTGAAGGCACCTCCGCCGGCCGGCACCGGTACGTAGGACAGTGTCAGCAGCCGCCCCGACGGACTGTAGGTGAAGCCGACCGGTACACCGGCCACCGCGGCCGGATAGGGCCTGGCGACGGCACCGAGCGTGGTGTCGTTCAGCGGCCGGTCGAAGAACCATCCGAGCTGGGTCGCGTCGGCGGCCGACACCAGCCGCAGCACGGTCGCGGGATCGCCGGCGGCCCACCCGACCAGCAGCGCGGCCTCGTCGTTGGTCACGACACTCGCGGCCGCGTCGAACGGGGCGATGCTCTGCCGCCACAGCAGATGGTGGGCATCGGTGTCCCGGACCGCTCCGTTGAGCGCGGGTGAACCGGCCGGGGCAACGAGCTCGAAGCCGACCAGCCCGGCGACATCGTGGAAGCGGCCAGCCACCCGCCGTAGGCCAGCGGCGAATGCCTCATCACCGGCTCGCACCGCGGCGGCGGTCGGCACAATCTGGATCATGACTCGCAGTCCCCGACCGACGACGGCATCGACAGCCGTGGCAAGCTGCTCAAGCCCGGGATCGGAGCCATCGGCGGCCGCCCGAGCCGGCATGCCAGCGTGGCTGGAGCTGCTGGAGCTGCTGGAGCTGCTGGAACTGCTGGAACTGCCAGCGAACGTCCCGTCGGTGTCCATCCGCACGCCGATACTCACCGCGTTGAAGCCCTCGGCCGCCCACTGCCCAGCGGTGGCGGTGTCAACGACAGCCCCTGGAGGGACCGAGGGACCGTGCAGGAACAGCACACGGCCTTCAAGATCAACAATAAAGCGGCCCGCGCGCAGCACGGTGCCGGCGGGCGGGCCACCCGCCGCGATCGCGGTCAGCGCCAGGCCCGTCGGTTCCGCGCCGCGCGCGGGCTGAGCCCCGAGCGCCGAGACAACGCCGGCCGTCGCCGCTACCGTGGTGACAGCCACGGTCACACCCGTTGTGATCAGCCGTCCCAGGCCGCGCCGCCCCGCCGCGAAACGCCCGGTCGGCCGGTGTTCGTTCCAGCGCGGCCTCGGCGCTCTGGGGGCCCCCGATGAGTACACGCCGACCATCCTGCCGTGCCCACCGCGCGAGCCGTCAGCCTGCCTGGCGGGTATCCGTCCCGTCCGCGGCGTCGCGGCTGTCGCGGTCCCCGGCAATCCCGCCATGAGCGCCCGCGGCCCGAGACACCGCGGCAGCCTGGCGATCGTGCGTCCGCCCGGCGGGACCCGGAGTTCCCGTACCCCCGGCCGCCTCGACCGCGGCCTCACGCGCGGCGGCAATCTCAACCTTGGCACGCTGGGCGTACACGTCGACGTACTCCTGGCCTGACAGCACCATAAGCTCGTACATGATCTGGTCAGTCATGGAGCGCAGCACAAAACGATCATCCGCTGTTCCCTCGTACCGGCTGAAGTCGAGGGGACGGCCGATCCGAATACCGACGCGGCGGATCCGGGGAATCACCTTCCCCTGCGGCTGCACCTCGAAAGTACCGATCATCGCGATCGGGATCACTGGAACCTTCGATTCCAGCGCCATCCGAGCGACGCCGATTTTACCACGGTACAGCCGCCCGTCGGGCGACCGGGTGCCCTCCGGATAGATGCCCAGCAGTTTGCCGTGCTGCAACACCCTGACCCCGGTTCGTAGCGCCGCGTCACTCGCGGCCCCGCCGCTGCGGTCAATAGGGAGCTGCCCCGCGCCGCTGAAGAACACCCGCTTGAGCCAGCCCTTGATCCCCGGCGCGGTGAAGTAGTCGCTTTTAGCCAGAAAGGTGACCCGGCGCGGCACGACCAGCGGGAGAAAGAAGTGGTCCGCGAAGGACAGATGATTACCCGCAAGGATGGCGGGACCCCGCTCCGGGATGTTTTCCAGCCCCTCCACCCAGGGCCGCCAGAAGAGTCGCAGGAAGGGGGTGAGAAATGCCTTGACGACCCAGTAAAACACGTCAGCTCCCGGTGTGGTCGTCCACCAAATATTCGCCGGACACACCCGCGCACGGTGGCCGGAATAACCCTATGTATCCCCGCTGGTGGCGTCCACCGGCAGGTGCCGAACCATGCCAGCGTGTCGCCGCCGTCACAAGCGCCTCGCCGCGACCACCTCCGCTGCCTCCCACCCGCGAGCACCGGCTCGGAGCCCATGCACGGGGCCGCCGGCAACGGGCGCGCCGCCTCGAGCGGCACACTGAGCATGGCCTGTCTCTCCCGGGCGTGCGAGCATGCTGCAAAACCGGTTTGCGTGACGATGACGGAGAAGCCATCCGCCCCCACGGGGGGCGAACGGTCCCGCGCATCTGACGAGAGGGCGGAAACCATGGGGAGCGGACCGCGGAGTTCGGTCATGCCGGGCGCTGAGCCCTTCGAGCTCGGCGGTGGTGGCACCGGCGTGCTGCTGGTCCACGGATTCACAGGCACACCGCACAGCATGCGCCCATGGGGCGAGTTCCTCGCGGAGGCCGGCCTGACAGTGTGCTGTCCGCTGCTGCCGGGCCACGGCACCCGCTGGCAGGACATGAACGCCACAACCTGGCAGGACTGGTTCGGCGCGGCGGACGCCGCGTTCACGCGGCTCCGGGAACGCTGCGAGACTGTTTTCGTCATGGGGCTGTCCATGGGTGGAACGCTGACCTTGCGTCTCGCGGAGGTACACGGCTCAGCTGTGGCCGGCGCGGTCACCGTCAACCCGAGTCTCGGCACCGATCGGAAGATTTCAGTACTCGCCCCGCTGCTCTCTCGCATCATACCGGCTGTGCCGGGGGTGGCCAGCGACATCAAAGCCCACGGCGAGCGGGAGATCGCCTATCAGCGCGTGCCGCTGCGGGCCTACGTCTCCCTGTCCCACCTGTGGCGGGTGACAGTCGCGGAACTGGGACGCATCGTGTGCCCCGTGCTGACCTTCCGCAGCCGCGTCGACCACGTCGTCGAGGCCTCGTCCGGGCAGATCCTGCTGGCTGGAGCGGCATCGTGCACCGTCTCCGAACGTGTCCTGGAGGACAGCTATCACGTGGCGACGCTGGACAACGATCGCCAAACAATCTTCGAGGAAAGTCGTGAGTTCATCCGTACCCACGCGCTGCCGCAGGCCCAGGCCTCCGGGCCGCTCTCGGGCTGAGCCATGACCGACATGACACCCGGCGACCGAAAAGATTCCGATCACGGCTCGGGCCAGCGGGCGCGGCATGATGCCGAGGGCAACCGCCGCGACGGGGGCGAGGGTGGCGGCCGGGGCGAGCCGACGGGTGGGCCCGCCCAGACGTACGACGCACGCCAGTACGGCCCCGCACCCGCGCACGGCACTTCAGACCGGGAGCCGGCACCTGGCGATTTCCCGGCTGACGCGACGGCGGACGACAGTTCCGCGCTCCGGGCGCCAGCGCCGGCCGCTGCCCTGAGCGACAACGCGGCGGAGTGGGACGCGGCGTTCGCCGCGCTGGTCGCCCGCCTGACCGACGGGACAGCTGGCAGCGGGACAGCTGGCAGTGGCCCCACCTACGGCCCCGACTACGTGCCGGCCGCCGATCAGGTGGCGGGCGCTTACGGACAGTCCGATCACTACGAACCACCACCACCGCCGCCGGTACCACGGATGCGTCCTGTCACGCGGTGGGCATTGTGCTCCCTCGCGCTCGGCCTTGGAATCCTGCTCGTACCAGCGGTGGCCGGCATCAGGCAGGGCACGGGTCATGACATTGCCGGAGTCGTGCTTGTGCTGGGCGGAGTCGCCACACTGGTAGCACAGCTGGGGGATCGACCACCCACCGATTCCGACGATGGCGACGACGGCGCGGTCGTCTGAGCCCGGCTCCGGGTGGGCCTCGGCGCCAGAGCTACGGCATGGAAGGGGCTGCTGCGTGCGCTTTCACGAAACGGTCGAGATCCACGGTCACCTGATGGACACCGGGGTTCTCGCTCGTGTGCTCGATGACGTCCTGAGCTACGGGGGCGATTACGAGGTCGAAAGCATTGATCTCGGCAAGAGCCACGACGACGAGTCACACGCAAAGATCATCGTCGGAGCGGATTCAGCGAACCAGCTTTCCCGGATTCTCATGCACATCCAGGTGCATGGTGTCAACAGCGTGAGCTCTGACGAGGTGCTGCTACGGCCTGCCGAGCGCGACGGCGTCTTCCCCGCGGACTTCTACTCGACCAGCAATCTGGAGACCGTGGTCCATCTCGGCGGCCAGTGGGTGCCGGTGGAACATCCCGAGATGGACTGCGGCCTGGTCGTCTCCGGCGGGCGGGTCCGCACCATCCCGGTGTCCGAGGTCCGGGCCGGCAACATGATCGTGTGTGGAGTGTCCGGAGTGAAGACCGTGCTACCGGTCAGCGATCACTCGACCCGCATGTACGGAACCTTCCAGTCCCTGTCGTCGTCAACGACGTCGATGTCACCGCAGTACCAGGCGCTGCTGGTCCGCACGATCGCACGCCAGATCCGCGAGCTCAAGGCCGAGGGCTTCTCAGTCCTGTGGGTGGCCGGGCCGGCGGTCGTGCAGGCCGGCGCGGCTCCCGCCATGGTCGCTCTGGTCGAGGCGGGCTATGTGGACGTGTTGTTCTCCGGGAACGCGTTCGCCGCCCTCGACATCGAGGCGGCCCTCTACGGCACGGCGATCGGCAACGAGTCGGCCCGCGCCCACACCACTGAGCGTGGTCACGAACAGCGCATCCGGACGATCAACACGATCCGGGGCGCTGGTTCGATCACCACGGCGGTTGAGGACGGCATCCTCACCAGCGGGATCATGCATGCGATCGTCAAGGCCAACAAGAAGTTCGTCCTGGTCGGCTCGGTTCGCGATGACGGTCCGCTGCCTGACGTTCATACCGATGTGCTGGCCGGGCAGCGAGCCATGCGAGAGGCCCTGCACGGTGTCGGATTCGCCATGATGATCGCATCGATGCTGCACTCGGTGGCAACCGCGAACATCCTGCCCGCATCCATCCCGGTAGCCTGTGTCGACATCGACCCGAGCAACGTCACCAGGTTGGTCGACCGCGGGTTCGCCCAGGCTGTCGGTGTCGTCACCGACAGCGGCCTGTTCCTGGAACAGCTGGCTCAGGAACTGGTCGCGGACTACCCGTCCCGCTCCGGGACGGGGCCGCTGCCGGGGCCTGCCTGAACGACGGCTGGCACCCCACGGGGCGCGACGGCGGGAACTCAGTGTCGAGCCAGGTCCGCGGCACCGATGATCCCCGCTGGCGGCCCGAGTTCCGCCACGACTATCTCCGCCTCAGGACGGTATTCACGACCTGACAAATTGTTACGAAACTCCGCCCGCACCGAGCCGAGCAGAAGATCCCCTGCTTCCGCCACGCCGCCACCGACAACAAAACGGCCGGGATCAAGGATCGTGGCAAGGCTGGCCAGCCCCCGGCCCAGCCAGCTGCCGACCTCTTCGAAACACTTCACCGCGAGCGGATCGCCCTGCCGGGCGACATCAGTAATCATCGGACCTGTCAGGCAGGTCACATCGCCATCTGTCAGCTCCAGCAGCCGACGGCCGGCCGCGGGCGAAACCATTATCATTTCATGGGCGGTCCGGACCAGTGCGCGGCCGCTCGCGTACTGCTCGAAACATCCCTTGTTCCCGCAGCCGCACGGGTGGCCCCCGGGCACCATCTGCATGTGCCCGATCTCGGCACCGATGCCAGCGTGTCCCCGGTACAGCTTCCCGTCGAGCACGATCCCGCCGCCGATACCGGTCCCCACGGTGACGCACAGCAGGTCGTCATGGCCACGGCCGGCGCCGAACCGGTACTCCCCCCATGCCATCGCGTTCGCGTCGTTTTCGACGATCACCGGCAGCCCGATCCGGGCGCTGACCTCATCCCGCAGCGGTTCGTTCCGCCAGGCGAGGTTCGGCGCGAACAGGACGTGTGACCGTTCACGGTCGATCCAGCCGGCCGCTCCGATACCGACCGCCTCCACCGGACGAGGCGACACAGCGGCGCGCAGGTCATCGACTGCCGCGGCGATCGAGTCGGCCACCTCGGCCGGCTCCTTGGTAGGAGTCGGCCAGCGGACCGAGGCGAGGACCGCCCCGTTCCGGTCGACGACGCCCGCGGCAACCTTGGTTCCGCCGACATCCACACCGATCACCAGACCCGACTCTGGGTGGCTGTGCCCCAAGGCCGTTGCGGCAGTCATTCGACATCGATCCTCTGAACACGCGACCGGGGCCGCGGTCGCTCGGTCGTGCTCTCCTGCCTGTCTGTCCCAGCATGGCTGCCGGCGCTTCCGGGGACGTCGGAGACGGGAGCCGCAAGGGTCGCCCGCAGCGCCGCGGCAAGCGACGTCACGGCGGCGAACAGATGTACCGCCACCTCCGGCCGACCGGCGGCGACAGTCGCGACGAGCCGACACACCGGACACGCCTGGCAGGCCACGATCTGCGCCCCACCAGATCGATCGTCCTGCTGGCCCGCTGGAAAACCGGTATGGGCCTGGCTGCCGTCGCAGCCCGCGGTCCGCCCGAAAAACGGTCCGGTGCCGAATCCCGCCGCCGCACCATCATGATTATGATCCGCACCGCCCGCACCGCCCGCACCGCCCGCACCGGCGTGCGCCGCCGGCTCGGCAAGCAGGTCGCGCAGAGCCGCGGCCAGCAGGGCTGCCTCCCGCGCCAGCGGCCCAGCCGTGCTACGGGTCATGTGCGTACCCAGAAGTCCGGATTGGGCACAAAAGAGACCACCAGACGATCGTCTCGCAACACCGCGCCACGCACGTCGCAACGACGCAGCGCTGATGGCAGGCTGAACAGCCGTCGTTGCAGTCCGACGGACACCATCAGCTCGTCATCCCCGATCCGTGCAAGGTCGATCTCGGAGCGTTCCACGAACGGCAGGCTCAGCGAGAGCGAGAAGCCATCACCGGTGCGCTCGACGCGCAGCGCTTCGCTGCCGGTCAGTCCGCCACCGCCGAGAACAGCCACGGGGTCCAGGCCCGAGTAGGCGGCGGCGGCAAAAGCCGCCAGCTCCTCCAGACCGATCGGCTCACCAGCGCGGTAGGCCGCGCGCAGGACCGGGATCGGCGCGAAGGACACCTCGACGTCCAGCAGCTGCTCGCGGTGGACGGCCACCCACCCGGCCCGCCAGGCATCGGCACCGGCCTGGGTGTGCACCCGGTTAGCCACCACCGCGTCCACGCCGAAACCGTGCAACGCGAGCGCCGTCAACGCTCCGCGGGTCTGTCCCACCACCACGCTCTCCGGAGTCAGAACGAGCCGCACGCTCGATCGTGACGGGTCCAGGAGCACCTCCCGGACTTCGTTCATGATCTCTCGTAGCCGAGTGACGGCGCCCGTCAGCGGTTCCGTCACGTCGCCGCGCCCGAGTATGCGAGAGGTCGGGCGCAGCAGGTGGGCAATGCGGTAATCCACCGGGATCATCCGGCGCAGGTACCACGACAGCGTCTCGGGAAGCGTCAGCAGGCGCAGCAGCTGCGCGACCGGGCCGGTATCGAGCACGACGACGTCGTAGGCTCCGGACCTGATCTGATCAAGCAGCTGGAGCAGGGTGAGCACCTCCTCGGCACCGGGAAGCGGCATCAGCTCACCGGCGTCGATCGGTTCGGTTCCCGTCGCCTCCCACAGCCGCCCGAAGGAACCGCGAAGCACCTGCCACTGGTCCTCGAACGCCCGCTGGATGTCCACCTGCTGTGCGAACAGGCCGGACTCGATCTCAACAGGAACATCGGCCAGCGGATGATCCAGGACAGCCGCGAGGCCTCGCGCCGGATCCGCCGACATCACCAGCGTCCGGTTACCGCGCTGAGCCGCCAGAGTTGCCGTTGCCGCGGCGACCGTGGTTGTCCCGACGCCTCCCTTGCCGGAAAAGAGCACGCATCGCACGCGCTGTCAGCTCTCGAGATACTTTTTGAGATCCTTCAGCGCGGCGTCGACAACGCCGTTCTGGACCTTGCGCCGGAGCAGGCCAGGAATTTTGATCTTAAGTTCGACGGTCAGGTCGTAGGTGACCTCGGTCTTGCCATCACCAAGATCAAATAGAACATAACTGCCCTCCTGGGCAGTCATGTTGTGCCCCTCGACAAGCGTCCAGCTCACCGACTCGTTACCCGACCAGGTGTACTCGATGACGAATTCTTCCTTCGCCACCATCGCGTTGACCAGGAAGCGGCTCCGGCGAGGACGACCATCCGGCCCGACCTCGATGACCTCGGATCGTTCCACTGGCCCCGACCAGGTCGGATACGCCGCGGTGTCGGCAATCGCAGCCATCACCTCCGCGGGCTCGGCATTGATCGTAAGGGTGGCTCGGGCTTGATCCGCCATCGGTGACAGTGCCTCCACAAACTACCCGGGCATACCCGGCGTCGCTGACATACCGGTTGCCTGACATACCGGCTCTCCAGGTTCTCCAGGCCTCCCGGAACCCGGGAACCCCGACGCGAGAAGATTCACGATCAAGAAGTCTTCCACCCACTGGAAGCCAGGATAATCATCGTGACCGGTCGTCGAGGCTACCGGATGGCCCGCAGGCCCGTCCGACAGCTACCACTCCAGCACGAACGGCGTCCCTCGAGCGTTGAAATGGCCGACGTTCACGCACCGCGTTCGTCCGATCTCAAGAACCTCACGATAGGGCTGATGAACATGCCCAAAAAGCACATACCTGGGCTGAATTTCGTGAATAGCCTCCAGTACCGCCACACTGCCTCGCTCGTAACGCCGAGCAACCGTGTCGTACACGAGTTCGGGCAGGTGCGGCGGAACGTGACAGCACAGTACATCCACCACCCCGACAGCGGCGACCTTCGCGGCATAGATGTCATCGTCGATCTCGCAGGGAGTACGCATCGGAGTGCGCAGCCCCCCGCCCACGAAACCGAAACGCAGCCCGCCGATCTCAGCCACCTCACCGTCCAGGAGCGTGACCCCGTCGCGCAGGTAGTCCTGGTAAAGATGCGGAAGATCCACATTGCCGTAGGTCAGGAAGGTCGGCGCCGGAAAAGCGGCGAACACCTGTTCGTACTGCTTGCGGATCGCCGCTTCAATGATCTCCTGACGGTCGTCGCCCAGCGTCGCCCACAGACCTCGCGACCATTCGCGCGCCTCGTCAAAACGCTGCTCGGTCCTCAGTTTGATCATTTTTCCGACCGCCACCGGGCCGAACAGATCACCCATGATCCCCCGGCTGTGATCGCGGTAGTCCACGTAGAGAATGAGGTCGCCCAGGCAGACGAAGGCGTCCGCGTCCCTTCCCGCCGCGGCAAGCGCGTCGGCACGCCCATGGACGTCACTGACCACGTGTACCCTCATGCGCGGTAAGTCTAGGGACCGTGGGCTTCACAATCATGATGCTGCTCACAGGCCCGCAGACCCGCAGACCCGCCGCCATGACACGCCGGCCACGGGCATGTGCCCGCTCACGGGCTCGGGTCCAGACCGTGGCAAGGCCGCTACCCCGGGGAGGTAAGCAGGTCGTGCAGCCTGGCCGCGAGGATGTCCCAGCGCCACGATACCTCGACCCAGGCACGGCCGGCCGCACCCATCGCCCGCGCGCGCCCAGGATCGGCCAGCAGCCCACCGACAGCGTCGGTGACCCGTGCCAGGTCACCGCCATCGACCACGATGCCGGTCCGGCGGTCGAGCACCGCGTCCGGCGCTCCGCCGCTGCGCCCGGCCACCACCGGCAAACCCGTGGCGGACGCTTCCAGGTAGACAATACCGAGCCCCTCGACCTCCAGCCCCGCCAACCGCGTCCGGCACGGCATGGCGAACACGTCCCCGGCGGCGTAGTGGGCCGGCAGTTCCTCCCAGGGCACGGGACCGGTCATCACCACGTGCTTGTCGACCTCGGCCTCACGGGCGAGACGCGCCAGCGCCACTCGGTGTGCTCCCCCGCCGACCAGCAGAAGCGCGGCTCCGGGTACCCTGCGGCGCCAGGCCGGCAGGGCCTTGATCAACATATCCTGCCCCTTGCGCCGAACCAGCCGGCTCACGCACACGACAACCGGACGATCGGTCAGGCCGTGGCGCTTGCGGATGTCGTCGCGGCCCGCCCCCGGCCGGAAAAGCTCCGTGTCGACACCGCTGGGCAACCTGGCCAGGGCCGGATGGCGGCCGAAGGCCGACGCAAGGCGCACCTTGGTGTAGTCGGTGAGATAGGTCACAGCGTCGACCGACCGCCCGATCCTGCGCAGCACCTGACGGGGGCCTGGCAACGCCGCCCAGCCCACCTCATGGCCGTGCGTGCTCGCGATGATCCTGCGCACCCCCAGATCACGGCGCAGCCCCGTCGCGAGCAGGCCCAGCGGCGCGGCGGCCCCGAACCACACCGCATCGCAGCCGTGTGACCGGGCGACCTCCCGGGCGCGGCGAAGCACATCCGGGGTAGGCAGCATCAGCGAAGTCGGATGGCGCACCACCGGGAACGGCGCGGCCGCGTCGAAGGCGGCCGCCCCCTTCCAGGCGGGCGCGTACACGGTTACCGCTCCGCCGGGAAGACGGCTGGCAAAATTATGTATATAGGCTTGAATCCCACCCGGACGGGGCGGAAAATCGTTGGTCACAACAAGCACCCGCATCAGGCCATACTCCCCTGTTCCATCAACACCGCGGCGGCCGGCTCGAGCCCGGGCGTCCACACCGGTCAGCA
>NZ_CAKJTP010000001.1:95061-98809 GCF_917627335.1 Protofrankia sp. CiT1
CCGGTCAGCACCGGCTCACGCGGGCGGTCGCCGGTCCGTCCCGGTCGGGAGCTGAGCACGCAGGTACGACCTCCACCGGGCGACGAAACCGGCCTCCGTGGTGCCCAGGAACCGCTGGAAAGCCCCGGCCAGCCGAGTATTCGGGCCGCCTTCGCCCGACCCCACCTGTCGGTAAAAGCCGATGAGCCCGTCCGTGCCGACCGTGTCCGCGATCAACTTGCAGGCGAGCCACGCCTCCTGGTAACTACGGGGAACCGTCCCATCCGTGGCTGTGAACGCCGCGTCACCCGGCAGCGCGTCAGGCAGCCAGCCAGCCTGGACCTCGACCGCCAGTTCCGGGGCCGCCCGGCGCACGCTCAGGGCCACGCCGGCATGCCCCACCGCTTCGGCAAGACCCTCCACCAACCAGGTGGGGGTACCGGGGCCGGTCACATCCGCACTCGCCAGATGGGTCAGCTCATGGCGCAGTACCACCTGGCGGCCCTCGGGGGTAAGCCGTTCATAGACATCGGGATTGATGACCACCCGGGTGGCATCGCCGCCCGGTGCTCCAGCCCCACCCGCCCGCGGGATCACCGCGACCGCAGCCTCGCCGTCCGTGCCCGCGCGGCCCACCCGTGCGCGGAACCCCGCGCTGTCCGCGGGAAGGTCGATCCTGACAGGGGCGGACCATGCCCCGTCCCAGACACCACGCACGTAGCGCAGCGCGTCACCGGCTTCCCGCCGGACCTGAGTAAGCCGTGCGGGTGACACGCCGTAACCCGTGATGGTCAGCTGGTCGGTGGGGCGATGGAGCGTATCAGCCTGGCCCGAAGGAGCGACGGCGACCAACGACGCCCCGACGCCGGCCGCGACCGGCAGGAACACGAGCGCAACCACGATCACAATCGATGACAAGCGCCGCGGCCCTCGTCTCGGCGGTCGCCGCGGACCGCGCAACGATGGCCGGCCCCTCGATGACAAGCGCCATCGGCCAGTGCCGCGGGGCTCAGCCGGCTCGGCGCGCACGTCCGTGTGAGCGTTGCGCGGGCGAGAGGCGTGCCGGCCCGGCAGGGGGTGGTGTGAGCGGCACGGGACGCGGCCACGGGGTCATGCGCGCCAGCAGCCCGGCGTCGGCCAGTAGCGCCAACGCCCGCAGCTCGGTCTCGTCCCAGCCGGCCGCGGGGTCGGACCCGAGCAGGACGTGCAGCGCACAGTCGCCACAGGCGTCCCCGCGAACCGCGCAGGTGCCACAGTCGATCAACATCGTCTCCGCCCCTCCAGCCGATACCGGCCGCCTACGTCACGATTCCCCAGCACCTGCGGCAACACAGGCAACGAGTAGCACTGAGACACAACGTAGCCACGGGGTACGACAAGTTTTCCCAACCGTCCCGACGGTGCTGAGGCCCGGCCGCCCGGTCAGCGCCCAGGCCCGGCGGCTCAGGATCGGTCGAGGCGAGTCAGCAGCGCGGCGGACGGGACCGGCCGGGCACCCGACATCCGGCTCGTTTCCGCCACTTCCCGATCGGAGGTCACCACAGCCACCGGGCGGCCCGCCGGCTCAGCCCGCACCAACCGGATGATCTCCTCGTCGGCAAGCTGACCGGACCGGCTGAACACCACCCGCACCCCGCGGGGCGTGGCCACCCCGACCGGCCGCGCGATCACCGCGGTCGCGTCGAAGACCACCGTGATCTCGCTCTCGGGCGCGCGACCGACCAGCGCGCCGAGCCCTGACAGCAGCCGGGCGCGCTGCGCCTGCAAGGTCAACGAGCCATAACCACGCTTGGTCACATTGTAACCGTCGATAATGAGGTGCACTCCGGGAACCGCTAGGACCTCGTCGACAACCCCGGGATCGTCCTCAGCCAGGCCGCGCACGCCCACCCCGCAGAACGGATCGAACAGTGCCGTGCCATCGTTCTCGCGACCGGCGACATCCGCGGGCCGCCGTACGGCGGTCGGCAGCGAGAGCTCCTTGCGGAAACCGTTCGCGGCGGCCATCAGGGTGTCAAGCAGAACGCGCAGGCGCACGTCCTCCACGGACCTGGCTTCCCGGCTGCCTCGCCGCGCCGCCGCCAGCGCCGCCTCGAGCTCGACGACCCGCTGTCGCAACCGGCGGGTCTCGGTCTCGGCCTCCCGGGCCGCGGCGACCGCGTCGTCGCGACTGCGCTCAGCCCTCTGGATGGTCTCCTGGGCGTCCAGCTCGGCCCGACGCACCCGGTCAGCCGATGATCTCAGCCGCCGACGAGCATCCTCAACCTCGGTCCGGGCCGCCGCCAGCCGGTCACGCAGCTGATCGCTCTCAGCCCTGGAACTGCGCTTCAACGCCTCGAGCCGCTCATGGAGACGTGCGGCGGCATCGGCGGCCTGCGCCGCGCGGGCCGAAGCGGCCGTCTCGGCCAGTTCCTGAGCGGCGGCCTCGACCATCCGCTCCCAGCCGGGCAGGCGCAGGACGTAGGCGACGGCCGCGATCTCCTCGGGTGGGGCCGCTTCGGGCGGTCCCTCGGCTGAGGAAAGTGCCGCGACGAGATCGGGCAGGGCGAGCCGGACCCGCTCGGCCACCCGCCCGCGGAAAACCGCGTCGTTCGCGATCGCGGCGGCCAACGGGGTGGCCCCGAGCCGAGCGCGTCGCGACGGGATGAAGCGCCGGACCGCGATGAGCGCGGCCGGCACATCCTGCTCGGGAATGTCCGCGAGGGTGTCAGCGGCAAACGTGACGACCTGCGCCCGGACGTTGGGCGGGAGTGGCTCGCTCACCCGGACGCCGGCCGAGGCTCACACACCACGCTGTCCACCGCGCCACACCACCGACACCAGACATGCTCGATCTTCTCGTCCACGATGTCCCGTTCCTCCACACGCGGGACACCAGCAAGATCGACATGGACGTAGTCCCGTGACCGTAGCGTTCTCGCCACATCGAAACGGGTCAGATTACCACATATCCCGCACCGCCAGCGGGTATGCGGTCCGGGCAGGTCGACGGGCACGGCGCAGGCTCCGGGGCGCGATGGGAACAACGATGACGCATCAGCGTATAGGGAGCAGGCAGGCCCTTCCGGATCGCCAGCGTTCCGCGCCGGCTCGTCCCAGCGGTGACAAACCGGGGGACGCGGCATCGCGGGGCTGGGGCACGCGCCTCCTGCCGGGCGCGCCAAGCCCAGCTGATCATTTTACGCGGCTGAGCTCGCCCGCCGGCGGCGACCACTAGATCAACGCGGTCCGGATACGGTCAGCCGCGTCATCCAGCGCGGCCGGGTCGGGATTGTGATCAGCTCTGGCAAAGGAAAGCTCGGCCTCAGAATCGATCGCGACGATATGCACGTGGACGTGCGGCACTTCCAGACCGGCCAGCAGCGCGGCCACCTTCCGGGGACGGAACGCCTTGTCCACGGCCCGTCCCACCCGCGCGGCTCCGCTCCACAGCTCCCGCAGCACGTCCGACGGAAGATCAATCCAGTGATCGACCTCCAGCCGCGGGACCACCAGGGTGTGCCCGGGGGTGAGAGGAGCAATCGTCAAAAACGCCACGCAGTGATCGTCCTCATAGACGATCCGCCCGGGCAGCTCACGATTGATGATCCGGGTGAAGACGCTGGCCATACCTGGACACTATCGGTAGGAGGGTCATCGGCACGAGGTGCCGCCCGGGGGCTCCAACCGGTCGGCCCCGCCACCGAGGATGACGAGAAAGCCACCCGCTGAAAGAGAGCCGTCCGCCTTGGCACCCGTCCGCGGCGAAACCCGGCTGCCACCCAAACCC
>NZ_CAKJTP010000001.1:99519-115937 GCF_917627335.1 Protofrankia sp. CiT1
AAAACATGTCCGCGGCAGAACTGTCCGCGGCTGCCGATAGCCTGCGCGGACATGAGCCTGTTCTCGCAGGCGCCTGGCGGCGGCCACCAGACCCCGCCGGTGCCCTTCTCGACGCAGCCGTCGCCGCCCACGGCCCGCTCCCAGCCGCGACAGGCCAGTCTCGAGGAGCTGGGCCGGCCCCTGCGGGACGTCACCTTTGTTGTCGTGGACCTCGAGACCACCGGTACCCGCAGCGCCGACAACGAGATCACCGAACTCGGCGCGGTCAAGGTCCGCGGCGGGCAGGTCCTCGCGGAGATGGCGGCCCTCGTGCGGCCGGCCGCGCCGATACCGCCGTTCATCTCGGTCCTGACCGGGATCACCGACGCGATGGTCGCCACCGCGCCGCCCATCGGCGCCGTGCTGCCGGCTTTTCTGGAGTTCGCCCACGGTAGCGTCCTGGTCGCCCACAACGCCCCGTTCGATCTGGGCTTCCTGCGCCAGGCGTGCGTACGCGGCGGCTACCCGGTTCCCGAGTGGGAATACCTGGACACCCTCCGGATCGCCCGGCAGATCCTGACCAGGGATGAATGCCCGGACCGCACACTGGCCTCGCTGGCCCGGCTCTTCCGCGCGGACGCCGAGCCGTGTCACCGGGCTCTCGCGGACGCGCGGGCGACTGTCACCGTCCTGCACGGCCTGTTCGAGCGGCTCGGCAGCCTCGGCGTGACCACGCTGGAGGACGTCCACGGTTTCACCCGGAAGGTCTCCCCGGCGCGGCGGCGCAAACGGCACCTGGCGGACGGGCTGCCGACCGGGCCCGGGGTCTATGTGTTCCGCGATCGCAGCGGCCGGGCGCTGTACATCGGGACATCGCGGTCGGTGCGCGCACGCGTCCGCTCCTACTTCACCGCGAGTGAGCCACGGGCACGGATGACCGAGATGGTGGCGACGGCCGAACGGGTGGACGCGATCGCGTGCGCGCATGCGCTGGAGGCCGAGGTCCGCGAGCTGCGACTGATCGCCGAATACAAGCCTCCGTACAACCGCCGGTCCCGGCATCCGGAGCGGGCGGTCTACCTGCGGATCACCGACGAGCCGTTCCCGCGGCTGGCACGGGTGCGGGCGGTCCGCGATGGCGGGACCTACCTCGGCCCGTTCGCGGGGACCGCCGGGGCCGAGCTCGCCGCGGCCGCGATCCACGCGGCGATTCCACTGCGGCAGTGCACCGCCCGCCTGTCGCCACGGCGTTCGGTGCCGGCCTGCGCACTCGCGGAGCTGGGACGTTGCGGAGCCCCTTGCGACGGCCGGGAAAGCCCGCAGGAGTACGCCCGGCATGTGGAAGCGGCCCGCCGGGCCATCACCACCGACCCGTCTGTGGTCGTTGCCGCCGCGCGGGAACGCATCGACAGCCTCGCCGCCGAAGAACGTTTCGAGGACGCGGCCGTCCAGCGGGACCGGTTGCTCGCGTTCCTGCACGGCGCGCGGCGGCTGCAACGCCTGTCGGCGCTGACCGGCGTGGCCGAGATGGCCGCGGCCTCACCCAGCGGTGACGGTGGCTGGGACATCGCGGTGATCCGTCACGGCAGGCTGGTCGCGGCTACCCGCACCCCGCCGCGAGCGCATCCGCGGCCCTGGGTCGCCGCGGCACAGGCCAGCGCCGAAACCGTGTGCCCGGGGCCAGGGCCCACGCCGTGCGCCAGCGCGGAGGAGACGGAACGGATCCAGCGCTGGCTGTCCGCTCCCGGTGTCCGTCTTGCCGTCCTGGAGGGCGAATGGGCCTCGCCGGCGAACGGAGCCGCCCGGGAGATGTTCCGGTTGGGACAGGGGCTGTGACAGCCGACGCCAGGGACCGGCTGGACGCGGCTCGCCTGGGCGAGCGTGATGCGGAACAGGCTCCTGATCATCGAGCCAGGCGGCCGAGCAGCGCGCTGGCCACAATGATCGTCAAAACCGCGGAGCCCGTGAGAACGGCGAAATCCAGCACGAGGTGGCCGTGGGTACCGATGAGCAGGCCGCGCAACGCGTCGACCAGATAACTCAGCGGGTTGAGATAGCTGACCACGCGGACCCAGCTCGGCATGATGGACACCGGGTACAGGGCGTTGCTCGCGAAGAACATCGGCATCATGATTGCCTGGCCGATTCCCATCAGCCGGTCCCGGGAGAGCACCAGCCCAGCGATCACGATGGACAGGCAGGAGAAGAAGGCCGCGCCAAGCAGCACCGCGACCGCGGCGCCGACCAGTTTCAGCGGGTTGGCGGTGAGCCCTACGCCGAGCAGAGCCGCCAGCAACAGGACGACGGCGACCTGTATCAGCGCCCGCACCCCGGCCGCAAACGCCTTGCCCGCGACCAGCGCCGTTCGTGGTGTCGGGGTGACCATGAGCTTGGCCAGGACGCCCGCGTCCCGGTCCCAGATGATCTGGATGCCGTAGAAGATCGAGATGAACAGCGCCGACTGGGCGAGAATCCCCGGTGCCAGATAGTCCAGGTAGGGCACGGATCCGGTCGGAATGGCGTGGATACGGCTGAAAGTCACGCCGAAAACAAGCAGCCACAGCGCGGGCTGGACCGCCCGGGTGTAGAGCTCGACCCGGTCGTGGCGCAGCTTCTGCAACTCCACCAGGGAGAGGGTCGCGAAACGGCGGAACAACAGCCGCGCCGCGCCGAACGGCCCGTCACGATCTCCATCAAAGATGATCCCCGCCGAGGACAGGGGGCTCGGTGGATCGGCGCGCTCAACCGGCCCGGCTGGCGACACGGCGGATCTGCTGGACATCACGGAAATCACCTCCCCCGCCACCCTCAAGCGCATCACCGGTGTGGTGGCGGAACACGTCCTCAAGGCTCGTCCGCGCTCCGATGGCCGCCTTGAGCTCATCCGGGACACCGGTGACGCGTACCCGGCCGGTGTGCATGAGCGCGACCCGGTCACACAGGGCGTCCGCTTCCTCCATGTAGTGCGTGGTGAGCAGGACCGCTATCGCCTGCTCAGCACGCAGCCGGTGGACGTGTGCCCACACGCTGTCGCGGGCGATCGGGTCCAGCCCCACCGTCGGCTCGTCGAGGATCAACAGGCGTGGCGCGTTGACCAGCGCCTGGGCCAGCTCCAGCCGGCGCACCATCCCGCCGGAATAGGTACGCGCCAACCGGTCCGCGACATCGGTCAGCCCCATCGCGGCCAAGGCCTCGTTGACCCGCGCCCGCCGCTGCCGCCGTGGTACGTCGAACAGCCCCGCGAACAGTGCCACGTTCTCCCGCCCGGTCAGGCCCGAATCCGCCGAGAGCATCTGTGGCACGTAGCCGATGAGGCGGCGCGCACGGATGGGATAACGTACCGCGTCCATCCCGAACACGCGCACCGACCCGGCCGCCGGCCGCAGCAGCGTGACAACGGCACGGATCGCCGTGGTCTTACCGGCTCCGTTCGGCCCGAGCAGGCCGAGTATCTCCCCTGCCGCGAGGTCGAGGTCGACCGCGTCAACCGCTGTGTGCCCGCCGAACCGGTAGGTCAGGCCTCGGACCGCCAGGGCCGGCGGGGCCGGCGGGTCACCCGAGGACGCGCTGGACGGGGCACGTACGGACTGCTCGATGGACATCCAGCCTCCATATCTTTTCCTTCATACAACTAACTATCTGCCTTTCTCGTCCTCTCGTCACCCGGATCGGGCGCCTGACCTCGGCCAACGCCCGGCCCGCGCCGCCGAGGACGGCCGCTGGAACAAAAACAGGGGTCGTTACGCCCTGGTATCGGACGTAACGACCCCTGGTTCGGGATCGAGCGTTGCTCGGCGTCTACCGCGCCTGAAAACCCGCTCCGCGGGCGGCCCGGTATCGTTCTTGATCCAAAAACTGTCCCGCTCAGTGCCTGCCGGCGGGCTGATCAGGAGATTCACCGGTGGACTCGCGCGGCGGAGCCCCCTGGGCGTCCTCCTCCTCGACGAAGAACCCGGTCACCGCCTTGCCCGCGCGCCGGACAAGACCACCCTTGGCATCCCCGTTCTCCCCGGCGGGCAACGCCACCCGGTCGGTCGGCACCCGGCGGTGGTCGGGCACCGGGGGCAGCTTCGGACGATGTTTCTCCACGAACTCCCCGTCGGGAAGCTGGTGGATGATCCCGGTCTCGATACCATGCTCGGCGATCTCCCGATCACGAGCCTGCAGGTGGAGACACAGCCTCTTCGTCACCGTGAAGGCGATCGGCGGGACGACGATGCAGCCGATCCGACCGGCCCAGGTCATGGCGTTCAGCGAGATGTCGAACGTCTTCGCGATGACGTCGTTACCACCGGAGATCCACAACACCAGGTAGAAGCTGATGGCCATGGCGCCGAAGCCGGTGCGGGCCGGGGTGTCACGCGGCCGCTGGAGCAGGTTGTGCGGCCTGGAGTCACCGGTGAACTTCGCCTCCAGGAAGGGGTACACCGCGAGCAGCGTGAACAGGATCCCCGGCAGCACAACGGTCGGCCAGAACACCGCTGGGACGGTGTGCCCAAGGCCACGGAACTCCCACGGCGGGAACAGCCGGGTAGATCCGTCAAGGAAGCCGATGTACCAGTCGGGCTGTGAGGCGGAGCTCACGTTGCCCGGGTCGTAGGGGCCGAAGCTCCAGATCGGGTTGATCTGCGCCAGCCCGCCGAGCAGGGCGAGCATCGCGAACACGAGCATGAAGAACCCGGTGGACTTGACCGCGAAGACCGGGAAGACGCGGTGCCCGATCACGTTGTGCTCGGTCTTGCCCGGCCCGGGGAAGTCGGTGTGCTTCTGGTGCCACAGGATGCCCAGGTGGGCGCCGATCAGCGCCAGCAGGATCCCCGGCACCAGCAGAATGTGAATGACATACAGCCGGGGGATGAAGCTGTCACCCGGCCACTCGCCGTTGAAGACCAGGAACGACGCCCAGGTCCCGATGACCGGGATCGACTGGGCGATCGACGCGGCGATGCGCAGCCCGGTGCCCGACAGCAGGTCGTCCGGCAGTGAGTAGCCGGCGAAGCCCTCGAGGATGCCCAGGACGAGCAGCCCCACACCGATCAGCCAGTTGACCTCACGAGGCTTGCGGAAGGCACCGGTGAAGAACACCCGCATCAGGTGCACCACGATCGAGGCCACGAACAGCAGCGCCGCCCAGTGGTGGATCTGGCGGAAGACCAGCCCCGCTCGGGTGTCGAAGCTGATGTCGAGGGTCGAGGCGTAGGCCCGGCTCATCTCGACGCCGCGCAGCGGGATGTACGAGCCGTTGTAGGGAATCTCGACGTTGCTCGGGTCGAAGAACAACGTCAGGTAGATACCGGTCAGGACCAGGATGACGAAGCTGTAGAGGGCGATTTCCCCGATCATGAAAGACCAGTGGTCGGGGAACACCTTGTTGAGGTTGCGGCGCAGCGCGGCCTGAGACCCGAAACGCTCGTCGACAGCCCGGTTGAGCTTGCGGACCGGGCCCGGCCGCTTGACCAGGGAGGGTGGCGGGGCTGTGGTCATGGACGCTCCCAGAAGGCGGGACCGACGGGCTCGGTGTAGTCGCCGTCTCGCGCGATGAAGTACCCGTCGTCATCAATACCGATCGCCAGCTGTGGCAGGGACCGGCTGGCCGGACCGAAGATCGCTCGACATCCGTCCAGGACGTTGAACACGGACTGGTGACAGGGGCAGAGCAGGTGATGGGTCTGCGCCTCGTAGAGGCTGACCGGGCAGCCCGCATGAGTGCAGATCTTGGAATAGGCGACGTGGCCGTCGTAGGCCCAGTTCTCTCGTCCGGGCCGCGGCCGGTTCTCACCCGGGGCGAGCCGGATGAGGATGGTGACGCTGTCGGCCTTCTCATGCAGGCTCAGCTGGGGCTCGAAGCGGACGCTGCCGTCGGCCTCGGTGACCGGGACCGCCGGGAAGACGGTCTCGATACCGCCGATAGCGATGTCACCGACCCTGACCGGGTTGCCCTCCCCGTTCACCAGCCGGGCGCCCTTCACCCAGTGGCTGTGCTTGAGCTGCGCACCCGGCTTCCGGTTGGTCAGGTTCAGCAACGGCACCACCAGCAGAGCGCCGAGCACCGTGCCCGCGCCCAGCATGGTGCGGCGGAGCAACGGCCGGCGGGCAAGGCCGGTGTCGGCGAACCCGAGAGCAACCGTCTCCTCGGTGGCGGCGATCTCAGCATCCGAGGAGGCGAAGGGATGACGCTCCTGGACGGCCTCCTCATGCGGCATGAGGCGCTTCGCCCAGAGGATGACCCCGAACCCGATGCCACCCATGGCGAGGCCCAGGGCGGTGCCCATGCACGGGGTGTAGTACTCGGCATGCTTGTCACCGACGAAGTTGGTGACCACGAAGCCGATCGTCCCGACGATGGAGACCATGAACCAGAACGCCACCAGCCGCTCGGCCCGGCGCTCGGCCCGGCGGTCGATCTCCTCGGCATGGGCCGGGGGGACGGCCGCGCTCCGCTCGCCCGGCTCGGCCAGCAGGACCGTTGAGCCCTCCCGGGCCGAATCGGTCTGGTGCGGCGGGGTACCGAGACGCTCGGGGCCGTCGTCGTGGCCCTGACGCGGTTCGGGCTTGGCACGGTCGAAGATGCTCCCGCTCTCGGCGGGAACGTCCGGCCCGGTCGTCCCGTCTTCCTGCTTGCTCATACCTTCTGCCTCGCTCCGATCCACATGCACACCGCGAGCAGGCCACCGATCCCGGCCAGCCAGGCCAGCAGCCCCTCCGGAACCGGGCCGTACTTGCCCAGCGTGCTACCACCGGCGCTCGGCGCCTCAGTGACGAAGCGCACGTACTTCGCGATCGCCACGGCGCTGGCGTCGTCGATCTGCCCAGGACCGAACACGGGCATCGACTCGGGGCCGGTCCGCATGGCCTCGATGATCTGTGACGGGGTGGCCTTGCTCAGGTCGGGCGCGTACTTGCCGTATGTCAGCGGCGCACCGGCGCCCACAGCCTGGTGGCACTGCGCGCAGTTGGCCCGGTAGAGCTCCCCGCCCTGGGCCAGATCCGCGTCATCGAGTGCGTTCCTGGTGACGACTGCCTGCTTGGGGCCGCCACCGAGGCTGTCGACGTAGGCGGCCAGCTGGTCGATCTGGGTCTGGCTGTAAACGGGGTCTTTGCGCTTGGCCTGCGCGCCCGGCGCGGCAAGCGGCATCCGGCCGGTGCTCACCTGGAAGTCCACCGCGGCGGCGCCGACCCCGATGAGGCTCGGAGCCTGACCAGTGCCCTGAGCGTTCAAGCCGTGGCAGCTTGAACAGCCCTGGAGGTAGAGTGCCCGCCCCTGCCGTACGGCCTCGTTCGCATCCGGGGTGCTCTGGGCCGTGCCGCGCGGCGCGAACGCGGTCCAGAGCACCCCGGTGGCCGCGAGCGCCAGCAGAAGGACGACAGCGGAGGAACGCCGACGCCGGTGTGTGGATGCGCGGGCAGCGCCCAAAGATGCAGTCATGTCGCTCACTGGAGGAGGTAGATGGTCGCGTACAGGCCGATCCAGACGACGTCGACGAAGTGCCAGTAGTACGACGTCACGATCGCCGAGGTCGCCTTCTCAGGGGTGAAGCTGCCGTAGGTCGACCGGGCCAGGACGATCACGAAGGCCACCAGCCCACCGATCACGTGCAGCCCGTGGAAGCCGGTCGTGAGGTAGTAGACAGACCCGTAGGCATGCGACGAGATCGAGAACTCGTTCTCGTGGAAGTACTCCCACGCCTGGCCACCGACGAACACGGCACCCATGACCAGCGTGATGAGGTACCAACGACGCAGGCCGTACACATCGCCTCGTTCCGCGGCGAAGACGCCCAGCTGGCAGGTCAGGCTCGACAGCACCAGGATCGTCGTGAAGACGAGCGCGTAGCCGACGTGCAGGTGCACCGGGCCGATCTCGGACCCCGCGGGATCGCCGGTGACCGGCGGCCAGTTGTCGCTGTTGACCGAGCGGATCGTGTAGTACATCGCGAACAGGGCCGCGAAGAACATCAGCTCCGACGACAGCCACACGATCGTTCCCACGGAAACCATCGACGGCCGGTTGGCCGTGGGGTGCGGCGGCGGAGCCTTCTCAAGGACGGGGGCGGAGGCCACGTCGGTCATTCTGGCACGCGTTCCGCCAAGCGCCACCGTAGGTTCGACATTCGGTAGGACTACGAGCCGTCGAGGGCTCGAGCGAGCCCCGGCCCAAGCGAGGTGACGGAAGTCGTGACCAGTCCCGGCACGCTTGCCCCAACAGCTGCGCAAGACCTGTTCGCAGCCTCCGGACAGGGACAACTGCCGCCCCCACCGACTGTCGGGCGGATGCTCCTGCACGTTTCACCCGAGCCCGGCCCGCTGCTCCTGATCGCCACGATGGCCGGGCTGTACCTGCTCGGAGTGCGCAGGCTCACAGATCGCGGCGACGCCTGGAGCCCGTGGCGGACGGCGTCCTGGCTCGCCGGCCTGGTTGTCGTCGGGTACGCGCTCGTCGGCGGGATCGCCGCCTACGACACCGCGCTGTTCAGCGCACACGCCGTCCAGCACCTGCTGCTGGGCACGGTCGCACCGATACCGCTCGCGCTCGGGGCGCCGGTCACGCTCGCGCTGCGCGCGCTGCCGCGACGTTCCCGCAGCCTGCTGGTGAGGCTGTTGCACAGCCGCGCGGCCCGGGTGATGACCTTCCCGCTGGTCGGCTTCACCGTGTTCATCGTCAGCCTATACGGATTGTACTTCACCAGTCTCTACGAGTCATCATTGCGGCACCCGCCGCTGCATCTCCTCCTGCACATCCACTTTCTGCTGGTCGGCTGCCTGTTCTACTGGCCGGTCATCGGGCTTGACCCCATCCCCGGCCGCCTGCCCTACTGGGGGCGCCTGCTCCTGCTGTTCGTGACGTTCCCGCTGCACGCGCTGTGGGCGCTGGCGATGTTCACGACCAATGACGTCTTCGCCGAAGGCTGGTACGCCTCGCTGGGGCGAACCTGGGGGTCCAGCCTGTTGGGCGACCAGCAGACCGGTGCGGGGCTCATGTGGGCCGCGGGCGAACTGGTGGGCGCGGTGGTGTTCGTCGCCCTGTTCATCCAGTGGTCACGAGCCGATGGCCGGGAAGCCGCCCGGGA
The DNA here is from genome assembly GCF_917627335.1 of Protofrankia sp. CiT1. Lineage (NCBI taxonomy): Bacteria > Bacillati > Actinomycetota > Actinomycetes > Frankiales > Frankiaceae > Protofrankia > Protofrankia sp. CiT1. Next base: position 108,567 of record NZ_CAKJTP010000001.1, read on the forward strand.
GGACCGCCGGCTCGACCGGCTCGACCGGCTGGCGGTCTCCCCCGCCGCGGTGCCCGCCACCGGTCCGGACAAGGACCTGGACGCACCGCGGGCCCCGGAGCCGGAGGCCGAGCTGCTCGCCCGGGAAGCGGCCTACAACGCCTGGCTGGCTCGGCTCGCGGCCCGGGACAGCGCCCGCGGCCGGTGACAGCGCCCGCGACCGGTGACAGCGCCCGCGACCGGTGACAGCGCCCGCGACCGGAACGCCCCGGGCCCGCCCGGCGCTCTCAGCCACGCAGTGTGAGATCCGCGATCAAACTCTTCCGGGCCGCGCCCGTGACCGGGGTCGCCTCGTTGTACGCGGGGTGATCGACCACCAGCTCGACCAGCACAGCCGGATCACGGAAGGCGTCACGAGCGGAGTCGCTCAGGGGAAACCGCAGCATGTGCACGGAGACAGTCGCGGTGGGAACGCCCGGGGCCTCGTCCGGACCCGGGATCTCCTCGGCCGGCACCGGGAGCCCGCCGATCTCCAGGCGGATGCTGCGCTGGATCCCGGCCAGCCGCGCCAGCTCCGCGCGGACGGTCTCAGCGACGTCAAGCTCGATAAAGACGGTGGTGGTCAGAACGTGGCTGGCGGGAAGCAGCCGAGAATAGATCTCGATCTCATGCGCGACGTCCGCGAGGCTGCGCAGGCGCTCGGTATAGACCATCTCCTGCACCTGATAACGCAGGGTTTCCTCATTCTCGAACTCGAAGAGAAGCATGTCCCCGACCCGGATGCGGCGTTCCGCTCGGACCGGAAGGATCCGGGCGCGGGCGTCCTGGCGCCGCGCGGAGTAGACCTCGGGGTCAGTGACAATGTCAGCGACAGTGAGTGCCATCGTTGGAACTCCCACACGTCTGATGGGGACGATCTGATGGGGACGGTCACGGTTCGCCCGGCCGCCGGCGGCGCACGATGACCGCGCCGCCGTTGGCCGGGCGGCTGTTACGGAAAGATCAGGCTTCCTGCTCGGCCTTCTCGTCAGCGACGACCGCGTCGAGCGCCTTCTTGAAACGTCCGGCATGGGTCTTCTCGGCCCGCGCGAGCGTGGCGAACCAGTCCGCGATCTCCTCGAAGCCCTCGTCCCGCGCGGTCTTGGCGAAGCCCGGGTACATCGCGGTGAACTCGTAGGTCTCCCCCGCCACGGCGCTGGCGAGATTCGCCGTGGTCTTGCCCAGCGGTTCCCCGGTCGCGGGGTCGCCCACCGCGGCCAGGAAGTCCAGATGACCGAAGGCGTGCCCGGTCTCGCCCTCCGCGGTGTCGCGGAAGAGCGAGGCCGCGTCGGTCAGGCCCTCGATGTCGGCTCGGCGGGCGAAGTACAGGTAACGGCGGTTCGCCTGGCTCTCGCCCGCGAACGCCTCCTTGAGGTTCTCGTGTGTCTTCGTACCGTCAAGCTGCGGCATGTGGATCTCCTTTGTCGATCGTGGTCCGCCCCGGCGCCGGAGCGACGGCCGGGGATACTGATTGTCGATCCAGGCACCAGGCCCCTGGATATCGGAGCCCCTATCTCGGACCGTTGGTCTGACAGGCCGGACACAGGCCACGGAATTGCAGGTCGTAACCTGTGATCGCGAATCCGGTACGCCGCGACAGCGCGTTCACCAGCTCCGCCGGAACAGGAAGATCTATATCCACGGCCCGGCCACAGCGGTCGCAGACCGCGTGGTCGTGACGCGCGACATTCGCGTCGTACCGGGCCGCGACACCGTTACCGAGGCTGAGTTCCAGGGCGTAGCCGGCCCTGACCAGCAGCCCCAGCGCCCGGTAAACGGTCGCGGCGCCGATGCCCGGCGCGACCGCCCGGACACGAGCGTAGACCTCCGCCGCCGTCGGATGGTCATGGGCGGTTCGGAGCACCTCCAGCACCGCGCGGCGCTGAGGCGTGAGGCGAAGATCCTGCTGACCAGCCATGACACATCCGATGTTGGCGACCGTATGTATCCATACGCCGTACATCCCGACCTAGCGCGTGGATACGCAGCGTATGGATGCTGATTCAGGTACATCGATACTCGTCCATAGTATGAGAACGAGTCTCACTATCTCTCAGTCAGGGTCCCCTCGCAACTGGCGAAACGCTCCCCTGCGCTCCCCTGCGCGCCGATGTCAGCCGATGTCAGCCGCGGGACACGAGCGGCGGTGTCCCGGCCGGACCAGGCGGAGCCACCGCCCACGGGCGTCATCGGATAGCCTGCCGGCGGGTTCCCAGTTGTCCGGTTGCCGCTCAGGTCGTGCATGCGTGCGCGGCAGGTGGATCAGCCACCGGGCGCCGGGGCGCGCCCAGCCAGCACACCACCCGACTGAAAGGCTCGCGGTCACATGAGTACGGTTCTCGTGTACGCGGACAGGCCCGACATCCGCGAGCGGGTGAGACTCGCCATCGGCCCGCGGCCTGACCCCGAGCTCGGGCCGCTCGAGTTCCTGGACGTGGCCGACGGCCCGGCCCTCATCGATGCCGTCGACCACCGGGACGCCGACATCTGTGTGCTGGACGCGGAAGCGACGCCGACCGGCGGCATGGGGCTCTCCCGACAGATCAAAAACGAGATCCCGAACTGCCCGCCCACCGTCCTGCTGGTGGCCCGGCGGGACGACCGCTGGCTCGGCAGCTGGTCACAGGCGGACGCGGTGGTCACCCATCCGGTGGACCCCGCCGAACTCGCCGAGGTCGTGGTCGCCCTGCTGCGTGCCCGACGCTCGCTCGCGGCGCGGCCGGGCTCCTCGCCCGCGGCTGGTACGCCGGTCGCGGGCGCCTGAGCCCGACCGTGACCGTGAGCAGATGCTGCGGGCCCACCGACAGACGGGCGAGATGGTGACGGGCGCACCGGTTCCACCGGCGGATGCGGGCGCGGACCTGGAGCCTGGCGCGGCGCGCTCGGCCGCGCGGGGCTGGCCCGGTCTTCTCGGCATGCTGTTGCGGGACGAGGCCCTGGGTGCCGCGGACACCGCGTGGGCGATGACCCAGATCATGTCCGGTAACGCCTCCCCCGCTCAGATCGCTGGTTTCGCGGTCGCGCTGCGGGCCAAGGGCGAGACCCCCGAGGAGGTCCGCGGGCTGCTCCGGGCGATGCTCGACTTCGCGACGCCGCTGGAGGTCCCCGACGACGTCCGCGAACGCGCCGTGGACACCTGCGGTACCGGGGGCGACCAGTCGCATTCGGTGAACGTGTCGACCATGGCCGCCCTCGTCATCGCGGGGTCCGGCATACCTGTGATCAAGCATGGGAACCGGGCCGCGTCATCCGCCTGCGGATCGGCCGATCTGCTGACCGAACTCGGCGTTGTCATCGATCTGTCGCCTGCCGGTGTCAGCGCCTGCCTCGCCAAGGCCGGCGCCACGTTCTGCTTCGCGCCGGTCTTCCACCCGGCCATGCGACACACCGCCGGGACCAGGCGCGAACTCGGCGTGCCCACGGTTTTCAATATCCTTGGGCCGCTGAGCAACCCGGGCCGCCCCGCGGCCCAGGCCGTCGGCGTCGCCGATGCGCGGCTCGCGCCGGTCGTCGCCGGGGTTCTCGCCGCGCGCGGGACGCGAGGGCTGGTGTTCCGCGGTGACGACGGCCTCGACGAGCTCACGCCCGCCACCACCTCGACGGTGTGGGTCGTCGCGGGCGGCGAGGTGCGCATGGAGACCTTCGATCCCCGGGACATCGGTATCCGCCCCGGTGACCCGGCGGAACTGCGGGGAGCCGACGCCGCTTACAACGCCGAGGTGACCCGGAAGCTACTGGCGGGACGTCCTGGGCCGGTGCGGGACGCTGTCCTGCTGGCCGCCGCGGCCGCGCTGGTCGCCGCGGTCGGGCCGACGACCACCACGCCCGTGGCCGAACAGCTGCGACGCCAGTTCAGCCGCGCCGCATGGTCGCTGGACTCCGGCGCGGCCGAAGCCGCTCTGCGGCGGTGGATCCAGACGAGCCAGGCCATTGCTCCGGCCACGGTCTGAAGCGGCGGTCTGAGGGCGTCCGCCATGCCGGTGCCGGCGCTGCCGCCGGCTGCCCAGCACGGTCGAGGGCTGGTGGTGCCCCGGCGCGCACCGCCGGGGCACCACCAGCCGACCGCTCAGTCCTCCGGGACCGGTGGGTGCCAGAAGTTCTCAAACAGCAGGCACACGACGAACAGCAACGTCATGAGCACCCCGATGAGAGCCAGCCAGACCCCGAAGATGACGCCGAGAATCACCAGGCTGGCGCTGGCCGCAATGAAGAACGGATAGTAGCTGCCCGGGGTGAAGTGACCGAGCTCGCCGGCACCGTCCGCGACCTCGGCATCGAGAAGATCCTGCGGCCGGGCCCCGATACGCCGGGCGGTGAACAGCAGGTACCCGCCAACGAGCAGGCCGAGGCCGCCGCACAGCGCGAGCGCGACCGTACCGGTCGGGTCCTGCGAGGTGAACCAGTAAACGATGTCGACCACCGTGCAGAAGACGGTGAACACGAGGAAGACGACGCCCTCGATCTTCATGGCTGCTGCTCCGCTCCAGCTTCTTCCGGGCCCGGCTACCTGATCTCGGGTGTGGCGTGATAGTCGATTTTCCCGGCCGCCTGCGGATAGTGCAGGTCAAAGGCGGGCCGTTCCGACCGGATGCGTGGCAGCGAGCGGAAGTTGTGCCGTGGCGGCGGGCAGGATGTCGCCCATTCCAGGGAGTTTCCATAGCCCCAGGGGTCGTCCACGACGGCCAGCTCGCCCTTTTTGTAGGAACGCCAGACGTTGTACATGAACGGCAGGGTCGACGTGGCCAGCAGGAAGGCACCGGCCGTGGAAATCGTGTTGTACGTGGTGAATCCGTCGGTCGGCGAGTAGTCGGCCACCCGTCGCGGCATGCCCTTGACACCCAGCCAGTGCTGGATCATGAAGGTCAGGTGGAAGCCGAAGAACAGCGTCCAGAAATGGACCTTCCCGAGCTTCTCGTCGAGCATGCGCCCGGTCACCTTCGGGAACCAGAAGTAGATCCCGGCATATGCGGCGAAGACCACCGAGCCGAACACCACGTAGTGGAAGTGGGCGACCACGAAGTAGCTGTCACTGACGTGGAAGTCGATCGGCGGGCTCGCCAGCAGGACACCCGTCAGACCACCGAACAGGAAGGTCACGAGAAAGCCCAGGGCGAAGAGCATGGGCGTCTCGAAGCTGACCTGGCCCCGCCACATGGTGCCGATCCAGTTGAAGTACTTCATGCCGGTCGGCACCGCGATCAGGAAGGACAGGAACGCGAAGAAGGGCAGCAGGACCGCGCCGGTGACGAACATGTGGTGCGCCCACACCGCTACCGACAATGCCCCGATCCCGATCGTGGCGAAGACGAGGCCCTTGTACCCGAACAGCGGCTTCCGGGAGAAGACCGGCAGTACCTCACTGATGATCCCGAAGAACGGCAGGGCGATGATGTAGACCTCGGGATGGCCGAAGAACCAGAACAGATGCTGCCACAGGATGGCGCCACCGTTGGCCGCGTCAAACACGTGGGCGCCCAGGCGCCGGTCGGCTTCCAGCGCCAGCAGCGCACCGGCGAGCACCGGGAAGGCGACCAGAACCAGGATCGACGTGACGAGGAAGTTCCAACAGAAGATCGGTAGCCGGAACATGGTCATGCCCGGGGCGCGTAGGCAGAGGATCGTCGTAATCATGTTGACGGCGCCGAGGATGGTGCCCAGACCCGACACCGCCAGGCCCATGATCCACATATCGGCACCGGCGCCCGGCGAGTAGACCGCGTTGTTGAGCGGCGCATAGGCGAACCAGCCGAAGTCCGCCGCACCGTTCGGGGTCAGGAACCCGGCGATGACGGTGAGGCTCCCGAAGAAGAAGAACCAGAACGACAGGGCGTTGAGCCGCGGGAACGCCACGTCCGGCGAGCCGATCTGCAACGGGATCAGGAAGTTCGCGAACGCGAACGCCATAGGTGTGGCGAACATCAGCAGCATCAGCGTGCCGTGCATGGTGAACAGCTGGTTGAACTGCTCGTTCGACAGGAACTGCAGGCCGGGCCTGGCCAGCTCCGCCCGCATCATCTCGGCCATGATCCCGGCGAAGAGGAAGAACGCGAACGCCGTCACGCCGTACATCACGGCGATGTCCTTGTGCGACGTCGTGCGCAGATAACCGAGCAGGTTGGTACGCGGCTTGGCGTGCAGGTCCTCGACGTGGCCGGCTGGCGGCTCGTGCACCAGTGTCACTGTCCGCTCCCGGGAGTGGTAGTTCCGGCGGATGTCAGCGTGGTCGCCCCAGGGGTGACCGGCCCGGCCGCCGCCAGCGCGGCCGGCCGGGTCCGCTCGGCGATGAAGCGGTCGTACTCGTCACCCGGGACGACCTTCACGTAGAAGTTCATCCGATCATGATCAACCCCACACAGTTCCGCGCAACGACCGATGAAGGTCCCGGTCTTGGTGATCGTGAGCTGGAACTGGTTGATCCGGCCGGGGACGACGTCCCGCTTGAACAGGAACTCGGGCACCCAGAAGGAGTGGATGACATCCGGGGAGGTCTCCACGAAACGGATCGTGCGGCCCTGCGGGAGCACCAGCACCGCGGGCTCGCCGGGCCTGCCGGTGACCTCCACCGGGATCGTGCCGTGCTGGCCCGTGTCGAGGTAGCGGAACTGCCAGTTCCACCGGAAACCGATCACATTGACGGTGACATCCGGGTTGGGCGGAAGTTTGTCGATCTCGATCTCATCGCGGGCGGTGTAATAGAACAGTCCGGCGACGATGACCAGCGGCACGACCGTGTAAAGAATCTCGACCGGGAGGTTGTACCGCACCTGTTGGGGCAGCTCGTCCGACTTCCTGCGGAACATGATGATCGCATAGAAGATCAAAGCCCAGGTGAACGCACCCACGGCAAGCGCCGCGATCACAGAGCCCTGCCACAGGTTCAGGATGCGCGGCGTAAGGTCCGTCACCCCATCCGGAAACCCGAAGTTGGGTACGTCACAGGCAGTTGCCAGCAGTGCCAAAAATGCAAAGCCGGTCACTAGTCGTAGCGCCCGCCACGGGGAACCGGATCGGACAGAGCGCCGGCCAGCGCTCCTCGCGCGGTTCGTGCTCCCCGCCGAAGGAACGTCGCGGGCAGTCGCCACCTCGACATCGGCGGGCAACGGCCGAGTTCGGCCGAAGGATCGGGTCACCAGGTCCTGCCTCCCACGAATGCGCCGATCCGACCGAACCAAGCGGTCGGCGCAAGGCTCTTCGACAAGCTGTAGATGCTGCCGCAGGAGCGTATCCCAGCCGCCCGTCCCGTATCGCGTCAGAGCCCCACGAGCCCGGTCCCACAATCTCACCGGCGCCCCGCGGGAGACGGTGCGGAGCGCGCCCGGCGCGGCCCAACCGCGCCCGAGCCCATCGCGCCCG
>NZ_CAKJTP010000001.1:116355-123238 GCF_917627335.1 Protofrankia sp. CiT1
AGGCCCATCACATTGCCCGGCATCCCGGCCCACCCGAGCCCGCCTGGTGCGTTCGCGCTCGTCGTCCCCGTCAGCGCGTGACGTGGTCGCAGCCGCAAGCCGGGGTTCTGGCCGGCTGGGCGAAGCCGATCTGGGAGGCCCGTCAGGGCATGCCAGCTGCCCGGCGGATGCGTCCCGAAGCGCCGCCCGGACGCCGCGAGCCGGCCAGCCCTGTTACCGGAGCCGCTCAAAACTCCGGCCGTCGGCGACGCGACAGAACCACGATCGCATCGCCTGTGGCCCGCCAGGCGAACCCGCTCCGTACCGGCCGACTGTCGGATAGATCACTATCGGCTGACACGCCGGCGGATACATCCGGCGCTATTGATGACCTACCGGCCCCGCCTTACGGGCCGCCGCCGCAAGCCGGGGTTCCGGCCGGCTGGGCGAAGCCGATCTGGGAGGCCCGTCAGGGTATGCCAGCTGCCCGGCGGATGCGTCGCGAAGCGCCGCCCGGACGCCGCGAGCCGGCCAGCCCTGTTGCCGGTCGCTCTTATGCCGCGCAGTCGGCACAGATCATGCGCCGGCTGTCGGCGAGCTGGCTGCGGTGGTGGACCAGGAAGCAGCTCTTGCAGGTGAACTCGTCCGCCTGGCGGGGCAGGACGCGGACCGTCAGTTCCTCGCCGGACAGATCCGCGCCGGGTAGGTCAAGTTCGGCCTCGAACGGGTCGACATCGTCTCCGAGGTCGGCCGCCGCATCCGCCCGCCGCGCCTTGAGCGCCTCCAGACTCTGCTCGGAAACCTCCTCGGCATCGGTGGTGCGGGGGGTGTCGTAATCGGTGGCCACTGAAATTCTCCCGTGAATTGAGTACGTCTCGTGCGCAACCCACAACGCACGACCGGTGGGGTATGTGCCCGTTAGGACGATCCCCATCGGGTGTGGCCTTCGCCACATCAATTTCGATGATCATAAACGAAAGTCCGTCCAGCCGGAACCCAGCCGGTGCGTCTCGTCGCCGCCGGGCGGGCCAAGGCCGCACGCTGGGACCGGGCGGGAACAGCCGGGTCAGCCCGTCCGGCGCAACCAGGTCACCGGAGCTCCGTGGGCTGCCTGCCGGAACGGCTCCAAGGCCTCGTCCCATGCCGTGCCCAGCAGGCGCTGCAGCCCTCTGGCGAGGGTCTCCCGCCCCTCTCCCCGCTCGATGAGGGCACGCAGCGCGGCTTCCCCAACGACGATGTCCCCGTTCGCGGCGATCGACGCGCGGTGCAGACCGAGCTCGGGCGTATGGGAGTAGCGCTCCGAATCGCAGCCCGGCGACGGGCCCTCGACCACGTCGAAGGAGACATGACCGAGGCGACGCAGCTGGCCCGCGAGACGCCCGGCCGTGCCGCACGGAGCCTGCCACTCCAGGCCCGCGTAGAGCGAGCCCGGGGACCGTGGCTGTTCGCTCCAGGTCAGCGACACCGGCGAGGACAGCACGGCGGACACGGCGAACTCCAGGTGCGGACACAGCGGCGGCGGGCAGGCCAGAACCGCCAACATGCCGGGAACCTTGAAGGACGCCGGACCTGACACAAGATCTCGTGCTGATGACATTGCGACCACGCAAGACCTCCGTCGACGAGTTACGCCTTCCCCTGCGACCTCGCCTCACGATCGTCCGCGCCGTGCGGTACCGATGGTGCCATGGGCTGCCGCCGCGTCCATACCCGCCCCCTGGCAGACAATCCATGTTCATTCGGGCGATATCCGGATGATTCGTGACGGCCGTCGGCCGGTCCAGTGACCGGGCGCGTCCCAACACCGGCGCGCCGCGGCCGGGCTCATGGCCGGAGCACGGTCAGGGCGTGTTTCGGGAGCCGCCTGGACGCGGGCTCCCTGATCGAACGACGACTTCCGGGACACGCCGTAGCGCGACCAGCAACGGAAGTGGCTCCCCGCGCCGCCTCGCGATACACGCGCCCCAGCCCCATTCCTTGATCTACTCTCCTGTTGCCGGTCGCTCTTATGGCCGGCAACACGAATGGACCGAATCCGCATATGATCACATCACGGTACGGCTGATCCCCCCGCAACGATCGGGCCTGGCACGATCCAGCCTGACAGGATCAGAAAACCGTCCGCCTGGACTCACCCGGCCCGTGGGGCTCATCCAGACCCGCGCCGGTCGGCGCTGGATCCCCGACCACCCGTAGGCTCCGTGCGTATGTTGCAAGTCTGGCCGGGCAGCCCCTATCCGCTCGGTGCCACCTATGGCGGCACCGGGACCAATTTCGCGATCTTCTCCGAGATCGCCGAGAAGGTCGAGCTGTGCCTGTTCGACGATGACGATGCCGAGACACGCGTCGAGCTGAAGGAAGTCGACGCATTCGTCTACCACGGGTTCCTGCCCAGCATCGGCCCCGGCCAGCGATACGGCTATCGGGTGCACGGCCCTCACGACCCGGCGAGGGGGCTGCGTTGCAATCCCCACAAGCTGCTCCTCGACCCGTACGCGAAGGCCGTTGACGGCGAGATCGACTGGGACCAGTCGGTGTTCGGTTACAACTTCGGCGACCCGGACAGCATGAACACCGCCGATTCCGCCTCACGGATGATGAAGTCGGTGGTCATCAGCCCGTTCTTCGACTGGGACAACGACCGCCCGCCGCGCACCCCGTACAACGAGACCGTCATCTACGAGGCGCACGTGCGCGGCCTCACGATCGCGCACCCGGGACTGCCGGCGGAGTACCGCGGCACCTATGCTGGCGTGGCACATCCGATCATGATCGACCACTACCATCGGCTCGGTGTGACCGCCGTGGAGCTCATGCCCGTCCACCAGTTCGTCCAGGATGAGCATCTGGTCAGCCGCGGCCTGCGCAACTACTGGGGATACAACTCACTGGCCTTCCTGGCCCCCCACAACGCCTACGCGGCCGCGACCCGGGCCGGGCAGCAGGTCCAGGAGTTCAAGCTGATGGTGAAGAACCTGCACGACGCCGGTATCGAGGTAATCCTCGACGTGGTCTACAACCACACGGCCGAGGGCAATCACATGGGCCCCATGCTCTGCTTCCGCGGGATCGACAACACCGCCTACTATCGGCTGATAGAGGACGATCCGCGTTACTACATGGACTACACCGGCACGGGGAACAGTATGCGGGTCCGTCACCCACATGTCCTCCAGCTCATCATGGACTCGCTCCGTTACTGGGTTACCGAGATGCACGTCGACGGATTCCGGTTCGATCTGGCCGCGACGCTGGCACGCGAGTTCTACGAGGTTGACCGGCTGTCCTCCTTCTTCGACCTCGTCCAGCAGGATCCGGTCGTCTCCCAGGTCAAACTGATTGCCGAGCCCTGGGATCTGGGCGCGGGCGGTTACCAGGTCGGCAACTTCCCACCGCTGTGGACCGAGTGGAACGGTAAGTACCGTGACACCGTGCGCGACTTCTGGCGCGGCCAGGACCATGGCATCGCCGAGTTCGCCTCCCGCCTGACCGGGTCGAGCGACCTCTATGAATCCGACGGCCGGCGGCCCTCCGCCTCCATCAATTTCATCACGGCCCACGACGGCTTCACCCTCAACGACCTGGTCTCCTACAACAGCAAACACAATGAAATCAATGGCGAGGACAACTGGGACGGATCGGATGACAACCGGTCCTGGAACTGCGGGGCGGAGGGACCGACCGACGATCCGGACGTGCTCGCGCTACGCGCGGCCCAGGTCCGGAACTTCCTCACCACGCTCTTTCTCTCGCAGGGCGTACCCATGCTGGTGGCCGGTGACGAGATGGGGCGCACACAGCACGGCAACAACAACGGCTACTGCCAGGACAACGAAATCTCCTGGTTGGACTGGTCGCTGGCGGAACGCAACGCGAGCCTGGTGGAGTTCACCGCGCTCGTGTCCGCCCTGCGCCGGGAACACGCGGTGTTCCGCCGCCGGCGGTTCTTTCAGGGGGACGCGATTCGTGGCTCCGGTGGTACCTCGGGGCACGGCTCGGACGGCGGGGAGCCGCTCAAGGACGGGGAGCCGCTCAAGGACATCGTCTGGCTCCTGCCGGATGGCACCGAGATGTCCGACGCCGACTGGGAGTTCGGCCTGGCGCGCTCCCTGGGGATGTTCCTCAACGGCCACGGCATACCCGATCGCAACCATCGTGGTGAGAACGTCGTCGACCAGTCGTTCCTGCTCTTCTTCAACGCGCACTTCGAACCGCTCGGATTCCGCGTGCCACCGGAGAACTTCGGCACCAGCTGGGAGATCGTCATCGACACCCGGGTACCCACCGCGGTCGTGACCGCGGCTGCCGGCACGCGTGAGAGCGCCGCGCCGGACGCGCGCGCCACCAGCCGGATCGTGAAGGCCAACGACCCGATCGAGGTCGACGCCCGGTCAGCCCTGGTGCTGCGCTGTGCCGACTGAGCCACGGGACGGCGGCATCCCGGCGCCCGCCCGGCCGGTCCCCGGCTCGACCTACCGGCTGCAACTGAGCATGGAGTTCTCCTTCACCGACGCGGCTGTCATCGTGCCCTACCTGGCCGCCCTCGGGGTCACCCACCTGTACTGCTCGCCCGTGCTTGAAGCGGTCGACGGTTCGGCCCACGGCTACGACGTCGTCAACCACGATCAGATCAGCCCCGAGCTCGGCGGTCCGGCCGGCTTCCGCCGGCTGGTGACCGCCTGCCGCAAGGCGGGCCTCGGCCTCGTGGTGGACCTGGTGCCGAACCACATGGCGATCGCCGCGCCGGAGTCGGTGAACGCCGGCTGGTGGTCGGTGCTGCGGGAGGGCCGGGCGTCGCCGTACGCCTCCTGGTTCGACATCGACTGGGACTCCCCGGACAACCCCGGCAAGGTCGTCGTCCCGATTCTGGGTGAGCCGCTGGCGGACTGCCTCGCGGGCGGGGAGATCAGGCTCGCGACGAACGACGACGCCGAATCAGTGATCGTTTATCACGACCACGTGCTGCCGGTGGCCGAGGGGACCGCCACACCAGGCGACATAGCCGCCACCCTCGACCGGCAGCACTACCGGCTGTGCTTCTGGCGGGTCGCCGGCACCGAGCTCAACTACCGCCGGTTCTTCGACATCACCACCCTCGTGGGCCTGCGCCAGGAGGAGCCGGCCGTCTTCGCCGCGACCCATCGCCTGATCCTCGACCAGGTGCGCGCCGGCGCCGTCGATGGCCTGCGGGTCGACCATCCAGATGGCCTCGCCGATCCCGAGGACTACCTGCGCAGGCTGTCCGAGGCCACCGGCGGCGTGTGGACGGTCGTGGAGAAGATCCTCGAACCGGGCGAGGCCCTGCCCGGCACCTGGGCCTGCGCCGGCACCACCGGCTACGACACACTCAACCGGCTCACCCGGCTGTTCATCGACCCGACAGCGGCCAGGCCCATCACCCAGCTGTACACCGGTATCACCGGTTCGTCGCCCGACTTCGCGGCCGTCGCCCACACGGCGAAGCTGGACGCGCTCACGGATGTCCTGCGCCCGGAGCTGGAGCGGCTGGCGGCACTCGCGCTCACCGAGGCGCGGCGGCGGCGCGCGGACCTGACGCGTACCGGTCTTCGCGACGCGCTCGCGGAGGTGCTGGCCGCGTTCGCGGTCTACCGCGCCTACATCCGGCCAGGCGGGGCCGCGACCCTGGAGGCTCGAGCGCACGTGGTCGGGGCGTGCGAGCGCGCCCGGGAGTCCCTGCCGCGGCGGTCCGGCGAGATCGATCTCATCGAGAACCTGGCGCTGGCCGGCCCGTCCGAGTTCGTGGTGCGGTTCCAACAGACCACCGGGCCCGTCATGGCCAAGGGCATCGAGGACACCGCCTTCTACCGTTACGGCCGGATGATCGCCCTCAACGAGGTCGGCGGCGCTCCCGGCGACTTCCCCGGCTTTCCCGCCGGGCATCCGCACAGCGCTGTGCACGAGTTCCACGAGGCCAACGCGATCATCCAACGGACGTGGCCGCTGACGATGACGGCGCTGTCCACCCACGACACCAAGCGCTCGGAGGACGTGCGGGCCAGGCTCGCCGTCCTGACCGAGGACCCGCACGGCTGGGGCGAGCTGGCCCGCCGCCTGATCGCCCTGGGCGAGCGGCACACGGACACCGAACGTGGCTGGCCGGACCGGGAGGCCTGCTACCTGCTGGCGCAGACCCTGGTCGGCGCGTGGCCGCTGCCGATCGAGCGCGCCCGGGATCACCTGCTCAAAGCCGTCCGCGAGGCCAAGATGTACACCTCCTGGACCGACCCGGACGCCGGCTACGAGGCCGCGCTGGTGAACTACGTCGACGCCGTCCTCGACGACCGAGACTACGTGGCCGCCCTGGAAACCTATGTTGCGGCCCTGGTGGAGCTCGGGCGCCAGAACTCCCTCGCCCAGAAGCTTCTCCAGCTGGTCTGTCCCGGCGTGCCCGATGTCTATCAGGGCCAGGAAGTGTGGGACGCCTCCCTGGTCGACCCGGACAATCGGCGGCCGGTCAACTTCGGCGAGCGGGCGAAGCTGCTGACCGAGCTCGGGCCGGATCCAGGCGCCCGCAAGCCACCCGCGCTCGACGACACCGGCGCGGCGAAACTGCTGGTTGTCGCCCGTGCGTTAAGGCTGCGCCGGGAACATCCGCAGTGGTTCGGCGCGGAAGCGACCTACCGGCCGCTGTGGGCATCAGGCTCGGCGGCCGAGCACGTGGTCGCCTTTGTCCGCTCCGGGGAGGTGATCGCGGTGGCGCCCCGGCTGGTGCTCGGGCTGCGCCGCGGCGGCGGCTGGCGGGACACCACCCTCCCGCTGCCCGACGGTCGTTGGACCGACCTGTTCACCGGCCGCCGGCACGACGGCGGCGTCGCCTACGTCCTGCGGTTGCTGCGCGACTTCCCCGTCAGCCTCCTCGTCCGCACCGCCTGACCGAAACACC
>NZ_CAKJTP010000001.1:123723-140834 GCF_917627335.1 Protofrankia sp. CiT1
GCCGGGCACGCGCCGAAAGAATGATCGCCGGTAACCAGGAGAACGGGCGTGACCCGGCTGAAAATCAGCTGAAACGCTGTGCGGGACGGGCCCGCATGTGATGCCCTGAAACATGGCACAGCAAGCTCCAGCTCGTCCGGCGGGCGACGAAACCCCTTCCGAGGCAGCCGTGTGGCGTGTCCTACGCCACACCGGTAACAGTGCCGTGAAATCAGGATCACAGATGCTCACGGATTCGACGACGGGTAGACAGTACGGATGAGCACTTTCCGCGTGTGGGTGCCAGAAGCCAAAACGGTGAGCGTGATCACCAATACTGGTGGTAACGAGACCGTCCACGAGATGCTGACCGACGACGGCGGCTGGTGGTGGGTGAACGTACCCGCCGCGGGCCACGGCACCGAGTACGCCTACCTGATCGACGGTGAGGTCGACGAGGTACCGGACCCGCGCTCCGCCAGCCAGCCGCACGGCGTCCACGGTCGCTCCCGGCTCATCGACCACTCTCTGTTTACCTGGACGGATGGTACGTGGCGAGGGGTGACGCTGGCCGGTAGCGTCCTCTACGAACTGCACATCGGCACGTTCACCCGAGCCGGCACCTTCGACGCGGCCATCGAACGGCTCGACCATCTGGTGGCCCTCGGGGTGGACGCCGTCGAGCTGCTGCCCGTCAACGCCTTCGCGGGCCGCCACGGTTGGGGCTACGACGGTGTGGGCCTGTTCGCCGTGCACGAGCCCTACGGCGGCCCGGACGGGCTCAAGCGGTTCGTCGACGCGGCCCACAGCCGGGGAATCGGCGTGATCATGGATGTCGTCTACAACCATCTCGGCCCCGACGGAAACCACCTCGCCCGCTTCGGCCCCTACTTCACCGACTCCCACGACACTCCGTGGGGGCCGGCCGTCAACCTTGACGCCCCCGGCTCCGACGAGGTCCGGGCATTCATCATTGACAACGCGCTCAGCTGGCTGCGGCATTACCACTGCGACGGCCTGCGGCTGGATGCGGTGCACGCCTTTGCCGACACCCGTGCCATCCACATCCTTGAGGAGATCGCCGTCGCGGTTCACGGGCTCGCGGCCCAGCAGCGCCGGCCGCTGTTCGCGATCGCCGAATCCGACCTCAATGACCCCCGGCTTGTCACCGCCCGCGAAGCCGGTGGGCACGGCCTGGACGCGCAGTGGTGCGATGATGTTCATCATGCCATGTGGGCGGCGCTGTCGGGTGAGCGTCACGGCTACTACAGCGACTTCGGCACCCTCGCGGCCCTGGCCAAGGCGATGGAACGCGCGTTCGTCCATGACGGAACGTACTCGGCGTTCCGCGGGCGCTCCCACGGCCGCCCGGTACCCAGCCACATCCCGGCGCATCGGTTCGTGACCTTCCTGCAGAACCACGACCAGATCGGCAACCGGGCGGTCGGCGACCGCGCCGGGCAGACGCTCAGCGCGGGCCTGCTGCGGGTGGGCGCCGCGCTCCTGCTGACCTCGCCGTTCACGCCGATGTTGTTCATGGGTGACGAGTGGGGGGCGACCACGCCGTGGCAGTTCTTCAGTGACCACAACGCGCCCGGACTGGCCGAGGCCGTTCGCAAGGGGCGCCGGAGCGAGTTCGCCGCGCACGGCTGGGGACCGGACGAGATCCCCGACCCGCAGGACGAGGCAACCTTCATCCGCTCAAAGCTGGACTGGGCGGAGCTCAGGACCCCGCGCCACGCCGGTCTGCTGAAGTGGTACCGGCGGCTCATCACCCTGCGCCGGACCCTGCCGGACCTCACCGATCCAGGCCTGTCCCGCGTGCGCTGCAGTTTTGACGAGGATGCCCGGTGGTTCGTACTGCGCCGCGGCCAGGTCGCGATCGTGTGCAACCTCGCGCGGCGGCGGCAGCCGGTACCGGTCGAAGGCGTGCCGTTCGACGTCCCGGCCGCGTCCACCAGCGGGTTCACCTACATGCCGGGCCGCATCGAACTCGACGGGGAGTCAGTGGTGATCGCCCGGCTGCTCTGACGCGGCAACGGAGCGGGGCCCGCGGAGAAACCGAACTGGGGCGCGATCGCGGGCACAGGCTGTAATCGCGGGCACAGGCTGTACCAGCCTGCCGTACCGCCCGTCAGTGTCGGCGCTCGCGGCGTTCAGCGCGGGACAACAGCACATACAACAGGCCGAGCACAGCGGCGGCGATCAGCAGCACGACGACCAGCAGCACAACATAGGTCGTCATGCGTACAACCGTCCTTTCCGGCCGAAGGCGACGCGGCGAGCCTGCGGTACCGGGCATCGCCGACGCCTCGGTCCATCAGCACCGCCCCGCCAGTATCGCGTCCGGGCGACGGCGACGCATCCCGCGGCCCGGTCGTCGGCCTGATCACCCGCGCCCGGGAGCCCGCGTCCCAGGATGCCACACGCGCCGCGACGGCCTCCCTTCTCCGCAACAGCCGCCGGTGGCGTGTCCTGGACCCTGTCAGGACGCCTTGGCGGTGCCTTCCCAGCCGGTCAGCTCGCCGGGCCCGCCGTCGCGGGCCAGCGCCGAAAGCCGCGAGATCGCGCGCTGGAACTTCTTGCGGTGCGGCCCGGCGAGCATCTCGGCCGAGAACAGCTCGTTGAAGGGCTGGCCGGAAGCCACGACCGGGATCGACCGGTCGTAGAGCCGGTCCGCGAGAACCACGAGCCGCAGTGCCATCGCCTGGTCGGCAACCGCGGTGACGCCATGCAGACAGCACAGTTCCACACCGTCAACAAGCGCGCCGTAGCGGGACGGGTGCAACTGGCCGAGATGCGCGCACAGCTCGGTGAACCCGTCCTCGCTGGCGCCGGGGGTTATCGCGGCACGGCGGCTGACCTCGTTGTCGCGGTGCGGGGCGGGCGGCTTGGGCAGACCGCGGTGGCGGAAGTCCTCGCCCGCGATCCGCAGGATGTCGAACCGTGACGACAGCCCCTGGATCTCGCGCAGGAAGTCGTCCGCGCCGAACCGGCCGGCGCCAAGATCCTCCGGCTGGGTGTTGCTGGTCGCGGCCAGGTGCACGCCGGCCTCGACAAGCCTCGTCAACAAGGTGGAGACGAGCACCGTGTCGCCGGGGTCGTCGAGCTCGAACTCGTCGATCGCCAACAGCCGCAGGCCGGACAGCGCCTCCACCGTCCGGGCGAACCCCAACGCGCCGACCAGCGACGTTATCTCCACGAACGTCCCATAGGCCTTGGGTCCCGGCACCGCGTGCCACAGCGACGCGAGCAGGTGGGTCTTGCCGACCCCGAAGCCGCCGTCGAGATAGACCCCGGGCCGGGCGGGGCCGGCATCCGGCCCACCAACGGCGTTGCGGGCGGTGCGTCCGCCGCTGTCACGGCGTCCGAACCGGAGCAGGCCTCGGCCACCGGCAGCGGCCGGCCCCCCCGGCCGGCTCCCGCCCGGCGCGACCCGGCCGGCAAAGCGGGCGAGCGCCGCAACGGCATCGGCCTGGCTCGGCTCGCCCGGATCCGGCCGGTAGGTGGCGAAACGGACGTCGCTGAACCGTGGTGGCGGAACAAGAGCCGCGACCAAGTCGTCCGGACGTACCTCAGGATGGCGGTCGACCAGACTCTCCGGCATGTTTTCACCCTACGGATACGCCGCTGGTCGATGTCACCCCGAGAAGTACCGGGCGAGGTAACTCACACCATCTCACGCTGACCGCCATGATATGCGACAGCCCACACATGACGCGCCCGGCAACAGGGGACGCGGCAACAGGGGACGCGGCATCGCGGGGCCGGCGGGGCCGGGGCGCGCGCCGCCTGTTGCCGGTCGCTCGTGGCGCTGTCGCTCACACAACGGTCGGCAGCGGGTGGAATAGAGTCCGCGAAGTGCGCCGGTTGCCGTCCCCCCAGGAGCTGTCCGCCCGCCTGCTGGCGGCGGAGCATCCCGGGGAGCGGTACCGCGGCGACCGACCGGCGGGCCAGGCCGCGGCCGGCGGCCATGGCGAGCCCGCGCCAGACGACGTCGACCTGGATGCCTGGTACCGGCTGCCGCCGGTCGCGGCCGGCAAGGTCCACGTCCGTTCGAACTTCGTCTCCTCCCTCGACGGTGCCGCCGAGGTGGACGGCCGTTCCGGCGCGCTGGGCGGCAGCGCCGACCGCCGGGTCTTCCGGACCCTGCGCTGGCTCGCCGACGTCGTCCTCGTCGGTGCCGGCACCGCGGTCGCCGAGGACTACGGGCCGGTCATCGTGCCACCGCAACGGCGCGAGCAACGGCTCGCGGCCGGGCAGACACCGGTCCCGCCGGTCGCCGTCATCTCCGGCAGCCTGCGGCTCGACCCGTCCGCCCGGCTGTTCGGAGCTGACGTGCGTCCGCTGGTGCTCACCTGCCGGGCCGCGCCGGCCGACCGGTACCGGGAGCTCGCCGCGGTCGCCGACATGCTGGTCTGCGGCGACGAGACAGTGGATCTCGCGGCGGCGCTGGACGCACTCGCCGAACGGGGGCTGGGACGCGTGCTGTGCGAGGGCGGCCCGTCGCTGCACGCGGCTCTCGCGGGGGCCAGCCTCCTTGATGAGCTGTGCCTGACCCTCGCCCCGTTGCTGGTCGGCCCCGACCGCATCCGGATCGTCGGCGGCCGCCGGTGGCCGACGCCCGTCACGATGGCGCTCGGTCATGTCCTCGAGGAGGACGGCAGCCTGTTCCTGCGCTATCTGCGTCGTTGAGCCCCGGCCCCGCCCCACGCCGCTGTTGCCGGCTGCTCCTGATCCACGCCGCTGTTGCCAGGCGCTCTAAAGAATCATGCCGGCGCCGACCGTGGACCCGGTCGCCTCGTCGATGAGGATCACGCTGCCCGTCGTCCGGTTACGCCGGTACGGGTCGAAGCACAGCGGCGTCATGGTCCGGACCGTCACCCGGCCGATATCGTTGAGCCGCAGCTCCGACACGGTCTCGTCGCGGTGCAGCGTGTCGACGTCCACCCGGTAGGCAATCTTCTTCAGCACGCCGCGCACGGACCGGGTGGTGTGTTTGATCCCGAGCCGGGCCTTGGCCGACAGTGGCGCGTCCGCCATCCAGCAGACCATCATGTCGATATCCTGACCGACCATCGGCTGGTTCGCTGGTCGAGCGATCATGTCCCCGCGGGAGACGTCCAGATCGTCTTCGAGGCGTATCGTCACCGACATCGGCGGGAAGGCCTCGGCGACCGGGCCGTCAAAGGTGTCGACGGCGGCGATCCGCGAGGTCAGACCGGACGGCAGGACGATCACGTCGTCCCCTGGCTTGAGGACGCCACCGGCGACCTGGCCAGCGTACCCGCGGTAATCATGCAGCTCGCCGGAACGCGGCCGGACCACCCACTGCACGGGAAAGCGCACGTCGATGAGGTTGCGGTCGGAGGCGATGTGCAGCTCCTCCAGGTGATGCAGCAGCGAAGTGCCCTCGTACCAGGGGGTGCTCGGTGAACGGGAGACGATGTTGTCCCCGCCGAGCGCGGAGACCGGGATCGTCGCGACGTCGACGATCTCGAGTTTGGTGGCGAACCCCCGGAACTCATTTTTGATCTTCTCGAACACGTCTTCGTCGAACCCGACGAGGTCCATCTTGTTCACGCACAGCACCAGGTGCGGAACGCGCAGCAGGGAGGCCAGGAAGGCGTGCCGGCGGGTCTGCTGGAGCAGCCCCTTGCGCGCGTCCACCAGCAACAGCGCCAGATCAGCGGTAGACGCGCCAGTGACCATGTTGCGGGTGTACTGAACATGCCCAGGGGTGTCGGCGAGGATGAACGACCGCTTCGGTGTGGCGAAGTACCGATAGGCGACATCAATGGTGATGCCCTGTTCCCGCTCGGCTCGCAGCCCGTCGGTGAGCAGCGCCAGGTCGACGTAGGCGTCGCCGCGCTCACGGCTGGTGCGTTCCACCGCCGCCAGCTGATCGGCGAACAGCGATTTGGTGTCGAAGAGCAGCCGTCCGATCAGCGTGGACTTGCCGTCGTCGACAGAACCAGCGGTGGCGACCCGCAGCAGCTCCCCCATCAGAACAGCTTCCCCATCAGAAGTAGCCCTCCCTCTTGCGGTCCTCCATGGCAGCCTCGCTGACCCGGTCGTCGGCACGGGTCGCGCCGCGTTCGGTCATCCTGCTGACCGCCACCTCCGCGATCACCTCGCCGATCGTCGCCGCGGTCGACGCGATCGCCCCGGTGCAGGACATGTCTCCGACCGTGCGGTAACGCACCTGGCGCGCAACGGCCCGCTCCCCTTCCAACGGCGGCGTCACCGGGGTCACCGCCAGCAGCATCCCGTCCCGTTCGAGCACGTCCCGGGTGTGCGCGTAGTAGATCGACGGAATGTCCAGGTTCTCCTGTGCGATGTAGCGCCAGATGTCGAGCTCCGTCCAGTTCGACAGCGGAAAGACCCGGATGTGCTCGCCCGGACGGTGACGTCCGTTGTAGAGCGACCACAACTCAGGGCGCTGGCTCTTCGGGTCCCACTGACCGAACTCGTCCCGGAAGGAGTAGACGCGCTCCTTGGCCCGGGCCTTCTCCTCGTCCCGGCGCGCCCCGCCGAACACCGCATCGAACTTGTTCTTCTCGATGGTGTCCAGCAGCACCGGCGTCTGCAGCTGGTTACGGGAAGCACCGGGCCGGATGTCTTCTGTGATCACTCCAGCGTCGATCGCGTCCTGGACGGAACCGACCACAAGGCGGGCCGACAGCTGCGCGACCCGGGCGTCGCGGAACTCCATCACCTCGCTGAAGTTGTGGCCGGTGTCGATGTGTACCAGCGGAAACGGCAGCTTCGCCGGCCAGAACGCCTTCTCGGCGGCCCGGAGCATGACGATCGAGTCCTTGCCGCCGGAGAACAGCAGCGCGGGACGCTCGAACTCGGCCACCACCTCCCGGAAGATGTGGATCGCCTCGGCCTCGAGCATCTGCAGATGGGTGAGTTCGTAGCCTGTGACAGGCATGCGGAATCCCCCTGTCGACCCCAGTGGACAACATCGATGGATGGCAACGCCGATGGACGGCGATGCTGGTAGATGACAACGCTGGTAGATATCAGCCCAACGTAGCCGAGGAACCGGCACTCGGGACAGCGAAGCGACTCACCGGATACAAACTGTCGCATAAAGACAAACACATCGCTGATCGCTGATCAGCGATCAGCGATCAGCGATCAGCGATCAGTGCCAGAATGCGGCCGGCCAGATCCGGGCGGCAGACGAGCAGGTCGGGCAGGAGCGGATCCGGCCGGTTATAGACCAGGGGGGACCCGTCCAGCCGGCTGGTGTGCAGGCCAGCCGCACGGGCTACGGCAACCGGCGCGGCCGAGTCCCATTCGTACTGGCCGCCAGCGTGCACATAGGCGTCGGCATCGCCACGGACAACGGCCGCCACCTTCGCGCCAGCGGAACCGACCGGTACGACCGAACCGCCCAATGCCTCGGCCAGCGTGCCGACCAGCGCGGGCGCCCTCGTCCGGCTGGCCACGAACCGGGGGCCGCCCACCGGGGCGGGACGCCGCGGCAGCGGTGTGCCGGTCGCCAACGTGACGCCCTGCGCCGGGAGCGCAACAGCGCCCTGGACAAGATCGCCGTCTTGCCACAACGCGACGTGCACGGCCCAGTCCAGCCGATCACGCTCGCCGAATTCACGGGTCCCGTCCAGCGGATCGATGATCCATACCCGTCGGGCGGTCAGCCTCGCCGGGTCGTCGACCGCCTCCTCGGAGAGCACCGAGTCATGCTGGCGGTGCCGGGCGAGCGTACCCGCGAGCCACGCCTGCGAGCGGGCGTCACCAGCGTCGCGTAACGCGGCCGGGTCACCGAATCCCAGCTCCGCCCGGAGCCGCAGCAGGAGAGCGCCCGCGTCGGTGGCCAGCCACGCCGCCAGGACGGCGTCCGCGGCCTCGCCGGGCGCCGGCAGGCCGGCGCTGTCCTCATCCCGTACACCCGCCGGCCTGGCCGGATGGCGCGCGGCCGGGCCGGCCGCCGCCGCGTTCCCGTCACTGTTCACCCATGGCAGTCTGCCACCGAGCGACGGGCGGGGGTGGGCCGCGGCCGCCCGTCGCCGTGGCAGGACGGACCTCAACCGCTACGGTCAGAGTGTGCCCACCATCCGGCAGAGGAGCGCGTTGCTGGTCGACGAGGCGCGCGCACGAGAGCTGACCAAGGCGTCACTGCGCTGGCCGTCGCTGACGCTGACAGCCACCCAACTTTCCGATCTTGAACTTCTGCTGTCCGGCGGGTATCCCGCTCTCGGCGTCCCGGCGGTGGCCGGCGATGCGTACGACGGCCCGGCACAGCTGCCGCGGCACACCGTTGAGGTGGGCGACGCCTACCCGGTGACCGCCGGGAGCGCCGACCTACCGCGCATACCGCGCCCTGGAACGACGGTCGCGCTCAGGGACTCCGAAGGCGTGATGATCGCCGCATTGCGGGTGACCGACGCGGCGGGCTCAACGTTGTCAGGCCTCGTGGAGGGGCTACGGCTGCCCGATCACCCCGACTACCCCGAGCTGCGGTTCACCCCCGCGGCGTTGCGTCTGGAGCTGCTCCGACGCGGCTGGATCACACCGACCGGCCCGGCCGCCACCGCGCTGTGGGCCGACGGCCTGCTGCATACCGCGGACCTGGACCGCATCGAAGCCCTCGCCGCCGCCGGGAACAGCATCGTCGTGCTCGCCGCGGTCGGTGGCGCGGATCCCGCGGACGCTCGTCATCACCTGCGCGTACGCTGCCTGCGAGCGGCGCTCGCCACGCTGAGCGACGTTCGCGTGATGCTCGCCCTGGTTCCGGTCCGTGCGATGCCGCGGCTGACCGAGGCGGTCGCCTTCGGCCCCGACAACACGATCCACGCGGGGGCCACCACCGGCGACCAGCCGGACGCCGGCCAGGCAACAGACCAGGCAACAGACCGGGCAACAGACCAGACAACAGACCAGACAACAGACCAGACAACAGACCAGACAACAGACCACCGGCCGGCCGACGACCGGGAGACCGAGCCCGCGCTCGCCGCGGAAATCATCCACCGGACGCAGGTCTCGCTCGCCTACGGGCTCGGCTCAATGATCGTCGGACCAGCGCCGAACGCGCCCGGAGCAAGCGCGCTGGCGCTGCTGCTCGACCACGGAACACGGCTGCCACCCATGCTCACACCACCCGCGGTCGCCGCCGAGCTGGTCCGGGCACAGCCACCGCGGGGTGAGCGAGGGTTCACCGTGATGTTCACCGGCCTGTCCGGATCGGGCAAGTCCACCCTGGCTGGACTGCTCGCCTGCCGCCTGCTGGAACGCGGTGACCGACGGGTGACGCTCCTGGACGGGGACGTCGTCCGCCTGCACCTGTCCAAGGGGCTCGGTTTCTCCCGCGAGGACCGGGACATCAACGTGCTGCGGATCGGCTTTGTCGCCGCGGCCGTCACCGCGGCGGGCGGCACCGCCGTGTGCGCGCCGATCGCCCCTTACGGCACCGTCCGACGGCAGGTCAGAACGATGGTCGAGGACAGTGGAGGTGGGTTCATCCTAGTCCATGTGGCCACCCCGCTGGAGATCTGCGAGGCACGTGACCGCAAGGGCTTGTACGCCAAGGCGCGCGCCGGCATCATCCCGTCCTTCACCGGGGTGTCCGATCCCTATGAGGAACCCACGGATGCCGAGATCGTCATCGACACCACGCAAACATCACCGCAGGCCGCGGTCCAGAGCATCCTCGACCACCTCCATACCCACGGCTGGCTCACCTCCTGACCCGTGTTCCGGACAGTCAGCTGTCCGGCTCGCCGTGCCCAGGCGGCCCCTGCTCGAATGACGACTCCCGAAACATGCCGCACGAGGCACTGGCGACATCATGCAGGTCACGGGCGTGCATAGAGGCTCCAGCAATAGGACTGTCCGGCTCGCGGCGTCCGGGCGGCGCCTCGCCGCGTTGTCGTCGGTCGCCACCCAACACCAGGGTGACTCCCTCCGCCGCCTCGCGATCCATCCGCCCGGACGCCGCTCCCTGATCGAACGCCCTACTGCCGGAGCCTCTTATCTGAAAACCCCAAAAATATCACTTTGCCATCGTTCTCCGTGTGGCTAGCATGCATTTGCAGATACCTGTGGAGTATCGCCGGGCCCACGGCAGCGAAGGACCCACGCCATGACTTCCTACCTCCAGGTGCGCGGCCAGGTCGACGGTATCCGGACAGGCGCGGTCCCCAACTGGCTAACCCGGATCCTGGCGCGGGCCGCGGCCACGCCAGCGGACGCGGTCGTGCTATATCATCCGTTAGGATTCCTGTGTTTTCCGGTATGGCGTTCCGATGAGGGCGGAGCCTGCGTACACGTGTGGGACCGGCGGATCCCCGCGGCGCGCCCGACCACCTCAGCGGTGCACTGTCACAGCTGGGACCTGTACAGCCTCGTACTGGACGGCGAGGTGCGCAATCAGACCGTACGGACCATCCCAGCGGCCGCGCCACCCGCCGCCGCGGCGGGAAGAGGCGCACCGGCATTCACCTATCAGGTCTTCGACGTGCACAATCACCATGACCGCGGCGTCGACGAGATCCGGGGCACCGGCGAATTCATACGCTGCGAGCCGGGGGCGGCGGAGAGTTTACGGGCGGGAGACGTCTACAGCATGGCAGCCGGGACCTTCCACCTGACCTCCATCGCCGGCGATGCGGCGGCGACCCTGATGCTGGCTCGTAACCAGCCCGGCCGGCGCGATCGAACGGTCGGGGCGAGTGACTTGTCCGACCATCACGTTCAGCGCAGGCGTTGCGATGCCGCCACCTGCGCATGGGCGGCCAAGACCATCCTACGGTTACTCGCGGACACCGGAAACGGGTAAACAGGGGGTGTGGATCAAGGAATGGGAGTGGGGTACGCGCATCGTGAGACGACGCGGGGATGCGTCCTGGTCGTGGGTGTCGACCGACGAGCCGGGCTATCCATCGCACAGCGATGGATAGGTAAGCGATGACGCGAGGCGCCGCCCGGACGCGGCTCCCTGCTCGAACGACGAGTTCCGAAACACGCCGTAAGATCCCAGTGAGACGTCGCGTGTCCCCTTAACGCCGCGGTATCCCCACGCCATACTGGCATAATGGCGTCACAGGCCCAGCCGACCCGTACCGGTCGCCCATTGGACTTCTTCATCAGCTACTCCGTGGGCGACGAACGCTGGGCGTCCTGGATTGCATGGGAGCTGGAGGCCGCCGGCTATCACACCATGATCCAGACATGGGATTTCGTTCCCGGCACCAACTTCCTGGATTTCATCGACCGCGGGGTGAGCGAGGCGGCCATCGTCATCGCGGTCCTGTCCCCCCGCTACCTGCTATCCAGATGGACGCGGCTGGAGTGGCAGATCGCGGTACGCGCCGACCCCGACTCGTCCAGAAGCAAGCTCATCACCGTCCGTACGGAAGAGTGCGAGCCCGAGGGCGTGCTCTCCATGATCACGTTTGTCGACCTGGTCAGCGTGACGGACCAGGCGCAGGCCCGCGCGCTGTTACTACGGAAGGTTTCCGACGCGCTCTCCGGACGCGCGAAGCCGAACGTGGGTCCCAGCTACCCGCTGTCCATCGCTGAGCACACCGTCGCGCCCATGGAGGCCACGCCCCCCGAAATCGGCCCACCGGTCCCGCTGAGCCGCGTCACCGCCCGCAGGGTGCCCGTCAGCGCGCCCAGGTACCCGCCGTCCGTGCGCTCCCGCACGCCGCGGGATTCCGTCACCATTCTGCAGCTGGCCGCCCCCCGGATACCCCGCCGAGGCGCGAACGGGGGACGCGCCGCCGGTGACAAGCTCCAGGCACGGGTCTGGGCGGATGTCACGCAGCTCGTCAATGCCGGAGCGCCCCCACCGGACCTGCTCGTCATCGCCGGTGACGTCACCCTCTCCGGTCATCGGCGGGAGTTCGAGGAGGCGCTGACCTTCCTCGCCGGCCTGCGAGCGCTGCTGAGCCTGGAACCCGACCGGCTCGTGCTCATCCCCGGCAGCCACGACGTGAACCATGCCGCATGCCGGGCGTACTTCGCCGACTGCGAGGCCGACGACATGGAACCAGCGCCACCCTACTGGCCGAAGTGGCGGCACTTCGCCGCGTTCCTCGCTGAGGTCTACCAGGGCGTCGAAGGCCCGCTGTTCGACGCTGACCAGCCTTGGTCGCTGTTTCGTATTCCCGACCTGGATGTGGTGGTCGCGGGCTTCAACTCGACCGTGGCGGAGAGCCATCGCGACGCCGACCGCTACGGATATCTGGGGGACACCCAGGCCGCCTGGTTCGCCAACCAGTTACGGCCGTTCGAGCAGGAGGGGCTGTTGCGCGTCGGCGCTGTCTATCATCCCCCTCGGCCGCCGGGCGGTGGCCCGGTCGACGAGACAGCTGTGCTGCGTGACACCGCGGCCCTCGACCGGCTGGTCGCGCCCCGCCTCAACCTGCTCCTGTCAGGGCTGCGGCCACATGGCCAGGCCAGGCCCATCGCGGCGGAATCCGCGCTGCCCGCGATACCGGTTCCCGCGCCCGGGCGGCTCCAGCTGCTGACGCTCGACCCGGGCGGGCTGACCCGCTGGAGCGGCCATGCCGGCCTGACCGGCACCACGGCTGGCGAGGCCGCTGGCGCGGAGCAGGCCCGGCGGCGTTGGCATGCGGTCGGCGTGACCTTCCCGGCCGCGGTGGGCGGCGCCGACGCCCCGCGGACCGGCACCACCCTGGTGACCGGCGACGAACCTGACCCGCGGGTTGGGCCGCGCGGCAAGAACGATCCGCTCACGGCCCACCTCGAGCGGATCGCGGAGGTGTGCCGAACCCGCTATGAGGGCGCCCGCATCCGCCGGATCCCCGGTCCCGCTCCGCATCTGCTGGTCACCTATCTCGAGGACGGATACACCCGGCAGGTGCGGATCGGTGCCCATCTCGGCCCGATCAGCCGGGAAACGGTGGAGGCGTCCATCCGGTATGTCCACGCGGTGGAGCCCGACCTCCGTTCGGAAATCATCACCGATATCCCCCCGGACCCGGCGCTGCGGGAGGAGGCACGCCGCCGCGGGGTGCGGGTGCGCAGCTTCGTCGAGTTCCAGGGGCTGCTGGACCTCGGCGACTTCGTCGCGGACCAGACCGCCCGGCTGTCCAACGACTCGCAGTACCCGTCGAGCCTGTATGTACCGCAGCGCTACCGCGAGCTTGTCGGGGCACACCATGGCGTCCGCGACGGACTCGCCGAGGAGCTCCTGCGACTGGTTGACGAGGACGACGGCCGGTTCGTCCTCCTGCTCGGCGACTTCGGCCGGGGCAAGACCTTCGCCCTGCGCGAGGTGGCCCGCCGGATACCCGACGAGCTGCCCCGACTGACGCCGATCTTCATCGAGCTCCGTGCCCTGGACAAGGCGCACACCGTCGACGGGCTGGTCGCCGCCCACCTGGCCAACCACGAGCGGGACCTCATCGACCTCAGGGCGTTCCGGTACATGCTGCGCGAAGGCCGCATCGTCTTGCTGTTCGACGGGTTCGACGAACTGGTGAACCGGGTCACCTACGATCGGGCGGCCGATCACCTGGAGACGCTTCTGCAGGCCGCGCAGGACAATGCAAAGATCATTGTTGCCAGCCGGACCCACCACTTCCGGACCGACTCCCAGGTGCTCACCGCGCTCGGCGCGAAGGTCGGCCTGCTGCCGGGGCGGCGCGTGCTCAGCGTCGAGGACTTCGCGCCCTCCCAGGTCCGCGCCTACCTGGTGAACCGCTACGGTGGCGACGAGACAGCCGCCGACGAGCGGCTAACGTTGATCAAAAATGTTCAGGACCTGACCGGGCTGTCCCGTAATCCACGCATGCTGAGCTTCGTGGCCGGCCTCGACGCCGCCCGGCTGGCCGACGTGGCCAAGGCCCGGCACACCCTGTCCGCGGCCGGGCTGTACCAGGAGATCCTCACCGCTTGGCTCGGTTTCGAGGTGCGGCGCACCCAGGGCGTCCCAGGGGTGCCCGTCTCGCTCGACCTCACCGATCTGTGGACGGCGGTCCGGACCCTCGCGTTGCGATTGTGGGAGTCGGGCGAGCCGTTCCTGCGTCTCGACGAGATCAGCGAGGTCGCGACGGCCCTCACCACGCTGGTCAAGGGGAACATGTCCGCCCAGCAGGTCACCCACGCCATCGGGGCGGGCAGCCTGCTCGTCCGCGCCGACGACGGGCTGTTCGGGTTCATCCACTCCTCGGTGATCGAATGGCTCGTCGCCGACGACATCGCCAACCGGTTCAGGCATGGCGAGCCTGACCCGGCCCTGCTGTCCAGGCGCCCGCTCTCCCATCTGGCGGTCGAGTTCCTCTGCGATCTGGCACCCGGCAACGCATGCCGGGCGTGGGCCAGCGGCGCGCTCGCCGGACCCGACGTGGACAGCGCGGCCCGGGCCAACGCACTGAAGATCAGCGCCCGGCTGCGCACCCCCATTCACAGCGACCTGCGAGGACGGTCGCTACGCGGCGAGGACCTGTCGTACCGGGAGATGCGGGCCGTCGACCTCACCGGCGCCGACCTCACCGACGCTGTCCTGACCGGCGCCGACCTCACCGGCGCGGTCCTGCGAGGCACGGTGCTCGTCGGCGCGCGTGCCGACGACGCCGACCTCACCGACGCCGACCTCACCGACGCCGACCTCACCCGGGCCCGCATGCTCGGCACCAAGCTGGGAGGCGCCATCCTCGACGGCGCCTCGCTGCGGCACGCCGCGATCGTGGGAGCGACCGCCGGCCCCGCGCTGCTGACCGACGCGCGGCGTCGAGGCGCTGCCGTCGCACCGGGCCAGGAGGTACACGTCGGGTTGGCGCCGTCCGCGGTCGGCGTCTCAGCCGGCTTCGAGATCGGCCGCCTGCCGGATCCGGTGGCCTACAGCCCGGACGGCGCGATCCTGGCGATCGCGAGCGAGGACGGCGGGGTGCTCACCTGCGACGCGGCCACCGGCCGCCCGCTGCGGACGCTACAAGGTCATCAAAGCCGGGCCTACATCGTCCGCTACGCCGGAAAAATCCTGGTCAGTGGCTCCAGCGACGCAACCGTCCGGCTGTGGGAACCGACGACGGGCCGCCCGCTGCACACGCTGCGCGGCCACGCCGGCTGGGTGTGGCCGGTGGAGCTGAGCCCGGACGGCAGCCTGGTCGCCGTCGGCGACAACAGTGGCACCATCCGGCTCTGGGACACCTCGTCCGGCCAGGTCCGCGCGCAGCTCGCCGGGCACGCCTCCCGAGTGTGGACCGCGGCGTTCCACCCGGCCGGCGACCTGCTCGCCACCGGCGATGACGGGGGCGTGGTGCGACTGTGGAAGACCGCGACCGGCGAACTACACCAAAAGATCACTGGTGCCCGGCCGGTGTACCGGCTGGCCTTCAGCCCCGACGGAACCCTTCTGGCCACCGCCTGCGACGGCGGTGAGGTCCGCCTGTGGGATCCGCTCACCGGCGAACTGCGCGAGGAACTCACCGGGCATGAACGGGCGGTCTACGCGCTCGATTTCCACCCTGCCGGGCACCTGCTGGCCACCGGCGACATCGCCGGTGTGGTCCGGCTGTGGAACATGCCCGGCCCGGGGACTGTCCCGGGGACGGGAACCCGGCGCGTCCTCACCCGGCACTCCGGCGCGGTGTACCGGGTGCTGTTCAGCCCGGACGGCACGCTGCTGGCCACCGGCGACAGCGGCCGGGTGCTGCGGCTGCTCGACCCGGTCAGCGGCGAGCAGCGGCACGAGCTCACCGGGCACAAGGGCTCCGTCTGGCCGATGGCCTTCCGGCCGGACGGTGGCCAGCTGGCCACCAGCAGCAACGACGGGACCGCCCGGCTGTGGGACCCGGTGAGCGGCGCGTGCATACGGGTGCTGGCCGGGCACGGCCGGCGGCTGACCGCGGTGCGCTTCAGCCCCGACAGCGCCATCCTCGCCGCCAGCGGGAATGACGGGGCGGTGTGGTTGTGGGAGCCGCGGACCGGCAAGCGGCTGGGCCCGCTGACCGGCGCCGCCGACCGCCTCGCCGCCGCGATCTTTACTCCGGCCGGCCGCACGATCGCCGCGGCCAGCAGCGCCGGCGGTGGTGTGCACCTGTGGAATCTTGACGTGCCGGGCGCGGACGGCACCGGCACCTACGAGCGGGAGCTGCGGGTCGAGACCGACCACGTCTGGGCGGAGGCCTTCAGCCCCGATGGCGATACCCTGGCGACCGCGAACGACGACGACTCGGTCCAGTTATGGTATCGGGCGACCGGTCGGCATGTGTGGACGTTCGCCGACCACCGGGGCCGGGTCCGCTCCGTCGCGTTCAGCCCGGACGGGACGCTGCTGGCCACCGGCTGCGACGACAAACTCGTACGGGTGTGGGACGTGCGGAGCGGTGAGTGCCGGCAGACGTTCTCCGGCCACCAGGACCGGGTGTACGCGGTGGAGTTCAGCCCGGACGGCACCCGCCTGGTGAGCGCGAGCAACGACGGCACGGCACGGCTGTGGGACCCACACACCGGCAAGTTGCTGCGTACCTTCGCGGAACACACCGGACGGCTCTGGTCAGCCACGTTCAGCCCGGACGGAACGGTGCTCGCGACCGCCGGCGACGACCTAGTCGTCCGGCTGTGGGAACCTGGCAGCGGACGCTGCATCGACCGCCTCGCCGGGCACACCCGCCGGATCTGGTCGTTGGACTTCAGCCCGGACGGCACCCGGCTGGCAAGCTGCGGGGACGACGGCACGGCCCGGCTGTGGGACGTCCGCCGGCCGGGAGCCGCCAGTCTGTCCGTCACCCTGGTCGGGCACGACACCGGCTGGGCGGCGCTGGCGCCCGACGGCGGGTACAAGTTCGGCGGTGACGTGGCCGGCGAAATCTGGCACGTCATCGGTATGTGCCGATTCGAATTAGGTGAACTCGACGGCTATCTGGACGCGGTGCGGCCGATGCCGATGGAGGCTGTCTTCTGACAGTTCCCATCAGCATCAGACCTGCTCTGTGATGCGCTCTTCGACGGCAGATACCATGAGCACGGTGGCGGTTGTTCAGCTCTCCTTGTTGACGGCCGCCGTTGTCGGGGTTTTCATACGTCCCGTCCGGGTGCCGAAATGGGCTGCGCCGGTAACCGCCGCGGTACTGCTGCTTCTCGTCGGTGCCATGACCACCGACGCCGCGCTCGAGGCCGTCCGCCCG
>NZ_CAKJTP010000001.1:140932-142500 GCF_917627335.1 Protofrankia sp. CiT1
CTGGTGGCGCCGCTGGCCTTTCTGCTGCTGGCCGTGCCGCTGGCGGTGATGCTGGACAGGCTTGGCTTCTTCGCGTCCGTTGCCGCGCTGGTGGAAACCGGCCCGAACGCGCGGCTGGGGCTGTGGGCACTTGCCGCGGCGGTCACGACCTTCCTCAACCTCGACGCGTCGGTGGTCCTGCTCACCCCGCTGTACATCCACACCGCGCGCCGGCATGGCTTCGACCCGACCATGCTGGCGGCGCAACCGGCGCTGCTGGCATGCCTGGCCTCCAGCGCGCTGCCGATCTCGAACCTCACCAACCTGATCGCCGCCGACGCCTACGGGCTCGGCGTCACCGACTTCGCCCTGCGGCTCGGCCCGGCATCGCTGGTGGCAGTGGTGGTGGGCTGGCTCTTCTATCGGCGGGCCGACACCGCCACGGCCCCGCACAGCACGATCACCGATCCGGTGGACAGACGTGCCCTGCGGCTGGGCGCGCCGATCGTCATCTTCGTCGTGCTCGGCTTCACCGTCGGCGACCTCGTGCGCATCCCCGCCTGGGCGGTAGCCGGTGTCGCCGACATCGCGCTGGTAGCCCTGACCCGGGCGGTACGGATCAGGGACGTCCCGTTCGGCGCGGCCGCGCTCGCCCTGAGCCTGGGAATCGTCGCGACCGCGGCATCCCCCCACCTGGGCCTCGGCTCCCTGTTCCGCGGCTCGGGAGCACTCGCGCAGATCCAGGTCGCCGCGGCCGCCATTCTCGGCGCGAACATGATTAACAATCTCCCCGCGCTGCTCATCAGCCTGCCGGAGGTCGGCGGCCATACGGAGAAACTCTGGCCGCTGCTGTTCGGTGTGAATTTCGGGCCTGTTCTCGTCCTGCACGGCTCGCTCGCGGGCCTGCTCTGGCGCGACACGGCGGCCCGCCTCGGTGTCGAGGTGAGCGCGTGGCAGTACAGCAAGCTTGGTCTTCGGATCGGCTTGCCAGCGCTCCTGGCCGGTCTGGCCGTCGTCGTCGGAACCGGCATCTTCCTCGACTAGTGAAAGCCGGAAGCAGCATGGTCACGCGCCTGTCCGCCGTATTGCCAGCCAGCTGGCACGGCTTTCACGCACCCAGAACCGCACGGAAGGTGATCCGGTCGGTAACATCTGCGACACTGTGCTGACACCGTCATCGGGCAACCACACAATGCTGACAGCCACGCAGTCCCCCGGAGCGCATCGAGGCAGAACCCCGCAGGCCCGAACCGGAGTCATCCATGCCGAGTCAGACGGCGTAGGACACATCGAGCAAAGGAAATCATGGTGTCGTCGCAGGCCTGCATCACCCTGGACGTCGTGCTCCTCCTGCCCGGCCGGGCGCGGGAACAAGCGGTCTCGTCGAGCAAAGCGCTGGCACACCGCATGGCGGCCAATGGCTATCCGTCCCACTTCCGCCTCGGCGAGCCCTACCCAGCCGCCGCTGGCGGTGTCTGTGAACCCCATGTGTCGCTGTTCATGCTCGCGGTCACGCCAGCGGAGATACCAGCCGTCGTCGACGCGGTACGCGGGGTCGCCCGCGTGGCACCACCCTTGCGCGCCGTCGG